>JBAZFB010000005.1 GCA_041653595.1 Candidatus Omnitrophota bacterium
ATGATTTCAATGCGGATAAAAGGGTCGGCGCATTCGTGCAGGACATAATGGACATGAGCTTAAAAACAGATAAAGCGCGGGATATACTGGACTTTGCGGCGAAGAGGTATATAGAAAGGAACGGAATAAGGGATGATAAAGGCCGGTTGAGCGCGATAATCATCCAGGCCAGAATGAGTTCCAGCCGGTTCCCGGGCAAGGTAATGTCCCTCCTGGGGGGGATGCCCCTGGTTGAATACGTATACAGGCGGTGCAATACCTGCGGGGCAGACAATGTAGTCGTCGCCACTTCAGAAGATATCTCCGATGACGCGGTATACGACCATTGCAGGGCCAATAGAATACCCGTCTTCAGGGGCAGTCTGGACAATGTTTTAGAAAGATACATCCGGGCCGCCGGATCAGTGAACGCTGAATACATCGTCCGTGTGTGCGCAGATACCCCTTTCGTGGATACCGCTTTAGTCAATACGCTATTGAAGACGCTCATCGCGGAAAAACTGGATTACGCCTCATTGGAGCGCAGCACATGCGCGTCCGGTTTCTATTCGGAGGCGTTAACCGCGGAAGCCCTGAAAAAAGCGGCGGGGAAAACGAAAGAAAAAGAAGATTTGGAGCACGTGACTAAATACATAACGTCGCATCCGCAGGAGTTTTCGGTCAAATTCATCAATGCCGGACTCAACCCGGAATTTGTGCATGAGATAAGATTGACCATCGACCATCCCGGCGACCTGAAAAGGGCGAACGCTATCGTGGGCGAATTGGCCGACCCTCTCGCCTTCACTTCAAAAGAGGTGCTGGAAGCCGTAAGGAACAAAATGATCGGGCTTATGGCATGAAGAAATATGATGCGGGGGATTTCCCCCGGAGGATAGAGATCGAGTTGGCGGCTTCGTGCAACCTGCGCTGCTCCTATTGCCCGCGCAGGTACGTGGACGATCTCCACGGCTTCATGGGTTTTTCATTCTTTAAAAAGCTGATCGATGAAGTATCCGCGTATCCCGATACGGTCCTCGTGCTTCACAGGCGCGGAGAAAGCCTGCTGCACCCGGATTTCATCGAGATATGCGGGTATGTGAAGGGCAAATTCAAGGAAGTCCAGATGGCGACCAACGCGACGCTGCTTGATGAGCCGCGGTCAAAGGCGATCATCGAGGCGATAGATTTTATCTCATTCAGCCTCGATATCCCGGAAGTATACAACAAGACGCGTGAGCCTGCAAAATACGATAAGGTCGAGGCCGCGATACTGCAGTTCTTAAAAATGAATAAAGGCCGCGTGAAGACCCAGGTCTCAATGGTAAAGACATTGGATACTCCGCCCCGGAACCCGGAGATCTTCAAAAACATATGGAATGGCAAGGTAGACCGCATACGTATATATGAGGAACATTCCCGTAACGGCAAGTTCGGTTCCCTGGGCGCGAAGAGGAGCGGGCGCGTGGGATGCGTGATGCCGTTTTATGAGATGCTCGTATTTTTTGACGGAAAAGTGGGAAGGTGCAACCACGATTGGAACAGTTCGCCGCTTGGGGATGCCAATACCTCGCCCATCAAAGAGATATGGAATTGCCGGTCTTATAAGGACCTTCGGAGGCAGCACGAAACGATGGAACTGATCGATGAAGTGTGTAAAGGATGCGATTCCTGGTATCCGGAGATCGGAAACCAGGGAACAGGGGAGACCGTACAAAATGCGTAATGAATTTTTGCCGCTGGCAAAGCCGTTTATGGGGACCGAAGAGATAGAGGCGGTGGCTGAAGTCATCCGGAGCGGGTATTTGACTACCGGGCCGCGTGTGACGGAATTTGAAAATGCCGTGACGGGATATCTCGGAGGCCAGGCCAATGCCGTAGCCCTGAATTCCTGCACGGCGGGCCTGTACCTGGCCCTGTTGGCCTGCGGTATCGGTAAAGGGGACGAGGTAATAGTCCCGACATGGACATTTGCCGCTACGGGCCACGTGGTCTTATGGACCGGCGCGACACCCGTATTATGCGATGTCTATGAGTCATCCCTTAATATCGACGTCGAAAAAATGAAGTCCCTTATCACTCCGCGGACCAAGGCGGTCATGCCGGTCCATTTTGCGGGCTATCCGTGCGATATGGATGCGATACTTTCCGTGGCAAAAGAGCACGGCCTGGCGGTCATAGAGGATGCGGCGCACGCCATCGGCACACAATATAAAGGCAGGAAGATCGGCAGTTTCGGGGATGTCGCCGTCTTCAGTTTCTATGCTACCAAGAACCTGGCATGCGGCGAAGGGGGTATGGCGGTCTCCCGGGACAAAAAAATGATAGAGAAGATGCGGAAATTAAGTTATTTCGGCATCAACAAGGAAGCCTTCAACCGTTATTCCCAAAAAGGCAATTGGTTCTACGAGATAGAGGAGATCGGCTATAAATATAACATGGATAGCATCCATGCCGCCCTGGGGCTTGAGCAGCTTAAAAAACTGGACCGGATGAATGAGAGGCGGAGGCGCATCGCATCGCTCTACCGGGCCGGCCTTGATCCGCGCGTCCGTTTTTCCGAGGACAAGCCGGAACACTACCACATTTACCACCTCTTCACCATGCGCATCGGCAAGGATATCATCCCCAGGGACGAATTCATCAAGCGGCTCCGGGAGCGCAATGTCGGCACGAGCGTCCATTTTATCCCGCTGCATAAGCATCCCTTTTATAGGGATATCATCCATTCGCGCTTTCCCGCGGCAGACCGCGCTTACGAGGAGATAGTATCCATACCGATGTATCCCGGAATGTCGGACCAGGACGTTGACTACGTTATCGAAACCATTAATGATGTACTTAAGAGCGGAGGGTAAGATGATATTCGAAAATATCATGAAGAACAAGACGGTTTCTGTCTGGGGTCTTGGCTACCTGGGATACACCACGATATTCAAGCTGCAGACGAGCGGGTTCAAAGTCAAGGTCTATGACCTGAACGCCGGGCAGCTTAAGGCCTTCACGGGGGGCAGGTATCCCGACAACAACCAAAAGGCGACCTGGTCGCTTAACGGGTTCCTGCCGAAACTGGATTATCCGGCCATCCAGGTGGCGAAGAGCGCGGAGGAGATGTTCAAAGATTCCTGCCTGCATATCATCGCGATGCCGGAGAGCCGCAAGAACACGGGGAAGGACACCATTGCGTCCAGGATGGCGGTGATCTTCGCCCGCAATATAAAAAAGAGCGGTACGGTTCCCCTGGTGATATTCGAATCGGCTTTCATCCCCGGGAATATCCAGAAGAACTTCATAGACAAGCTCCGTAAGGAGAGGATAACCGTATCAAAGGATTATCATGTGGGGGTCTTTTTCCGGGCGGACTGGAGCGTGGAGGCATTTATCGGTAAAAAGGACAAGATGCCCGTTGCGGGGTGCTGCCCGAAGGGTTCGGAGGCGATACGCAGGCTCCTTGAGCATCTCGGCCTGCCTGTAATAATGCTCGACAGCATAAAAGATGCCGAGATCTACGCAAATTCCATGAATGTCATCCAGGCGATGGCCATAGATTTCCTGCGCCAGCTCGCGATGGGGTATCCGTTCGTGAATATGAAGAAGATGTCGAAAGCCCTTTTCGGCAATATCTCGCTTGCCGATTGCGAATTGAACATCGGCACCGGCGGGGAAAGGATGACGTTCTCGACAGACTATCTCATAGAAGGCAGCGACAAACCGGGGAACCTTACTCTGCTTAAGGAGTTCCAGGATATAGGCATTTCGTCGGTGCTCAGTTATGCGGACTATATCATCCGGCACGGATATAAGAGCGTGGAGATACTGGGCATAACCTATAAAGGCAACCAGAAAGACCTCACGCTTTCCCCGTCGGTGACGCTGGCGGACTATCTCATAAAAAACGGGTTGAAGGTCTCCATATGCGACCCGTACTGCACCGTGGATGAGATACGCAGATACATAAAAGGTGTCACGGTAAGGTCATTCCCGTCTAAGGTATTCTCCTCGGATGTTGTGGTGGTCGCCTCCGACCACAACCAGTACAAATGCATCGCCCCGCAAAAGGTGAGGGATGCCAAAAATAAAGTGAAACTGATCATCGATAATTACGGGATATGGGAACACCTCCGTTTCGAAGATCCCATACGTTACCATCAGGTGGGAGACGGGTCGCTGGACCTTTCAAAATAGACTATGTGCGGAATAGCCGGATATATATCGAACAACCCCGAACATAACCCGCGGCAGATCGTGCATGATATGCTGAAGGCGATCAGCCACAGGGGCCCGGACCAGTCCGGGATCTATTCCCGTAAGGGCATGGCGCTGGGGATGGTGAGGCTGAGCATCATCGACAAGGAAAGGCACGATATACCCTATGAGGCGCCGGACGGGTCGGCGGTCATCGTATATAACGGGGAGATCTATAACCACGAAGATATCCGGCGTTCATACCGGGGAGAGTATGAGTTCAAGACCCAATCGGATGCGGAGACTGTGCTTTGCCATTACCTGAAACAAAAAATTTCTTCGTTCCGTGATTATAACGGTATGTATGCGTTCGCTATCTATGACGGCCGGGATAAAGAGATGTATATCGTCCGGGACAGGGCGGGAGAAAAACCGTTGTACTATGTCCGCAGCGGTGATTTTTTCGCTTTTGCGAGCGAGATCAAGGCGCTGCTTAAACTGGTGAAGCCCGTCTACAACCGCGAATGCCTTTCGTACGAGGCATTCGAGTTCAATACCGGCGAGAAGACGCTGTTCAAGGACATATACTGCCTGATGCCGGGTGATTACTTAAAGATTGACAGCAGGCTTACCGTGACGAAACACTCATATTGGAAGATATGGGACAACCTGACGGAGATGCCGGATGACCTTAAGAAAATAGAGTCGCGGTTGACCGACCTTCTTGTCGATTCCATACTTTTGAGGACGAAGAATTGCGTGCACCGTTTCGGGACGTTCGTAAGCGGCGGCGTGGACAGCGCGCTGATCGCCTGCATCGCCAAGCCGGATTACATCTACACGTGCCATTACCCCATAGCCAAGGACTATGACGAATTGCATTATGCCCAGCTCGTCGCGAAAAAGATCAAGAAGAGGCTGGTGGTGGTCAGGCCCACGCAGGAGGATTTCCGCCGGACGAACCGGAAGATCGTATACCATCTTGATACGCCGTGCACCTGGACCAGCTTCAGCCTCTGGATGCTCCTTGAGCGCGCCAGCAGGGATATAAAGGTCGTCCTTTCCGGGGACGGTGCGGATGAGATATTTTCCGGCTATCACCGCTACCACCTTTTGAACCACGATGAGAGCATAAAGCAGTTGGAGGCCCTCAGCCAGTATTCTTACCTAATAGACCGTTATTACGGTTCCACGGTGGAGAGATACGCCAGGATCGTGAACCGCTGTGAGAACAAATATAACCAGGAAGTCGTGAAGTACCTTGAGGAGACGATAGGGGATTTCTTCGGGAGGGTAAATAACGACCATATCCACGCCATGGGCCTCGCGGATTTCTATACGAGCATGCAAGAGCTCCTGCAGTTCGCCGACAGGATCAACATGGCTTTTCATGTCGAGAACCGGGCGCCGTTTTTGGACTACCGGCTGATCCAGTTCGCCTTCAGCATGCCGTCCAAATATAAGATCAAGGACGGGGTCACTAAATGGATACTGAAGAGGATAGCGAAGAAGTTCATCCCGGCCGAAATAGCAGCGCGTGTCGATAAAAGGGGTTTCAGCGCGCCGGTGAACCGCTGGTTCGGATGGGGGAAGAACGGCAAGTATGACAGGAGCGAATACAGGAAACACGTCTTCAACGAATGGGTCAAGGTCTTCAATGTCGAGACCGTGCCTCCGGCGGGTCCCCGATGATAGCCATTGTCGATTACGGCCTGGGCAACCTCCGTTCAGTCGCAGGCGCAATACAGAAACTGGGTTTTAAGCCGCTGATCACCAGTGATGCCTCCGACCTCAAAAAATGCGAAAAGCTCATAATACCCGGAGTAGGCGCGTTCGGGGACGGCATCGGGAACCTGCGCCAGTCAGGTCTCGTCGATGTGCTTGACCGGCTGGTCCTTGAAGAGCATAGACCGGTCCTTGGCATCTGCCTGGGGTCGCAATTGATGGCAAAAGAGAGCTTCGAATTCGGGCATCATAAAGGCCTCGGCTGGATCGACGCGTCAGTGGTAAAGATAGATGTGCCCGGCGTGCGGATACCCCACGTAGGATGGAACGGCCTTTTGCAGAGGAAAGCAAACTTACTTTTCGAGAGCATACCCCAGGACGCGCTTTTTTATTATGTGCACAGTTATCATATCCGGTGCGCAGATCCGGATGATGTCATCGGCGAATGTGAATACGGAACCCGGTTTGCCGCCGCGTTGAACCGGGGAAACATATACGCGACCCAATTCCATCCGGAGAAGAGCCAGCTTCACGGCTTAAAACTGCTTGAGAATTTTTTGACCAAAGCTTGAGATGCTTAAAAAAAGGCTGATCACAGTGTTGACGTTTAACAACGGGGTCCTGTTCCGGACAAAGGATTTTTGCCCGGATTACCGGTATACCCTGAATTTCGTCGATTCCTGGTCGATAGATGAGATCGTGGTACTGGACGTGACCCGTCCCGCAGCCGGGGAGAGGAAAAATTTTTATGACGTCGTAAGCCGGTTCGCTGAAAAATGTTTTGTCCCTCTTGCGGCAGGAGGGGGGGTAAGGTGCATCGGGGACTTTAAGACATTGCTAGGCTTGGGCGCGGATAAAGTGACCATCAATACGGCCGCGGTTGAACGCCCGGAGTTCATCAGCGAGGCCGCAAAATTATACGGGTCCCAATGCGTCGTCCTCTCCATCGACGCAAAGAAGAATGAACGGGGTAAATACGAAGTTTTTACGGATTTCGGCAAGAAGGCTTCCGGGCTGGATCCCGTGGGATGGGCCAAAAGAGCCGAGGACCTTGGGGCGGGAGAGATACTCATCTCTTCTATCGATAAGGACGGTTCTTTAGAAGGATACGATAATGAGCTTAACAGGATGGTTGCCGACGCCGTCGGGATACCTGTACTTGTATGCGGAGGGGCGGGGAAATGGCAGGATTTTGTAGATGGTTTTAAGGACGGCCACGCATCGGCGGTCTGTACCACTAATATTTATCACTTTACGGAAACGAGTATAAAGAGCGCGAAGAGTTACCTGAAGAACTCGGGTATCGATGTCAGGGCGTAAACGGGAGAGGATCGAAAATGGTTATTTATTGTAAGCGGTGCCTTATGCCTTCCACCAGGCCGAGGATATCCTTTGACAAGGAAGGTATTTGCAACGCGTGCAGGAATGCCGAGAATAAATGGGAAGGCATAGATTGGCAGGCCAGAAAAAAGGAATTCCTCGACCTCCTGGGCCAATACCGGTCCAAAGACGGGTCATGGGACTGTATCGTACCGTGGAGCGGCGGAAAGGACAGCAGCGCCGTGGCATACAAGTTGAAATATGAGTTCGGGATGAACCCGCTCATGACGACATTCTCTCCGCAGCTGCCTACTGATGTGGGAAACTACAACCGCGAGATGATGGTCCAGCTCGGTTTCGACCATCTCTTCTTCCGCCCCAACCAGTGTATACACCGGCGGCTGTCGCGCAGGTTCTTTATAGAGCGCGGCAACCATAAGGTAGCCTGGGACGCCGGCGTCAATACGATACCCGTCCAGGCCGCGGTAAATTACAAGGTGCCGCTGGTCTTTTACGCCGAACACGGGGAGAGCGAATACGGGGGGAAGGTCCTGAAAGAGGAGTCGAAGAAACTGCGGGACTTTACTGAGGTCATAGAGCACCAGATAGGCGACGATCCCAGGAACTGGGTAGACGACAAAATCACGGCGAAGGACCTCAACCCTTACCTCTATCCCGGCCTGGAGGACGTCAAGAAGGTGGGTGTAAAGGCGCTTTACTTCGGTTATTTCTTCAAATGGAGCAGTTACGAGAACTTCCTGTACATAAAGGAAAAATTTGACTTCAAGACATGCCCCACCGGAAGGTCGGAAGGGACCTACACCGATTTCGACAGCCTCGACGACAAGTCCGACAACCTTTACTATTATATGCAGTTCATAAAGTTCGGTTTCGGCAGGGCGGTGAGGGACGCGAGCAGGATGATCCAGAATAAACAGCTCACCAGGGAGCAGGGCCTGGAATTGGCAAAAAAATACGATGATGAATTCCCGGCGTATTATTTCAAGGATATGCTGGAATATTTGGATCTCACAGAAAAAGATTTCCATGAGATAGTGGATAAACACAGGAATCCCGAGATCTGGAAGAAAGAGGGCGGGAAGTGGCAATTGAGATACCCCTTACGCTGACATGCAAACACGGGAGTGAAAAATGAATTTTGAGGAACGAGTAAAAAGAAGGAATGAGTTTGATGCCAGTATAGTCTATGGCACTCGCAAGTTCAACCTGTTGACCAAGCGCGATGACCACCTCGCTTACAGGGAGAGCCATGATGACCAATGGACCGATCCCGGTACCGGGCTTATTTATGATAAGTTTGCCGAGAAGAGAGCCTGTCCGTTGTGCAAGTCAGGAGACCACGATGCGGTTTTCGTAAAGTACGGGTTCCCTCATGTAAAGTGCAAGAGCTGCGGGTTGGTATATGTAAACCGGATCCTGAATAATGATGAATACAAGAAGCTCTGGAGCGCCGAGGATTCCTGGGAGGCGGTTCTGGAGAGCACGGAGCAGATAAAGATGCAGGCCCTGGAGGCAAGGTACAGCCTGGATATCGCCGAGTTTTATTTCGATAGTAAGGAAAAAAACGATATAGGTATTTGCGATGTAGGCTGCGGGCCGGGCACATTACTTGGCGAAGCAAAAAAGAGGGGATACTACGCTTTTGGCGTCGAACCTAACCGGCGCTGCCATAAATTTTTAACGGAAAAAGAAATAGATTATATAGGCGATTTTTTCCCGCTTAAGCAGGAGATCAAGCGTAGGTTTGATTGCATCTTTTTATTGAACACCCTTGAGCACTTGAGGGAGCCCTTAGAGACAGTGCTGGAGGTAAAGAAGATATTAAAACCAAAAGGCATAATTTTTATTTCAGTCCCTTGCATGGATGCCCTTGTCAACCGGATCATGCATGAAAAAGCAGGCGTTTTTGCGGGGCATTCTCATATCCAGTTCTTTAGCAGGGAGACCCTTTCCATGCTTTTTGAAAAAGCGGGGTTTGAGGTCCTGGAGCACGAAACGATAATCACGGAGATCGGGGTGATCAAAAATTACCTTAGCTACAAGGACCCCTATTTCGGAGATAATGCCGATGCCCTGGATTTTCTTACACCGGAACTGATCTACAAAAACCACCTGGCAAGGAATATCAACATGGTGGGAAGGCTAAGGAGTGCCTGACAGGCCGGTGTATATCATCGCGGAAATAGGCATCAACCATAACGGCTCTCTCGATAACTGCCTGGAGATGATCGACGCCGCCGCAGCCGCGGGCTGTAATGCCGCTAAGTTCCAGCATTTCAAAGCGAAATATCTTTATCCGGAAACGGCGGGCAAGCTGGACTGGAAAGACGCCAAAGGGGCGTATTCTTACGATATTTTCGATGCGGCAAAGCGGTTTGAAATGCCCGAAGCGTGGATTACGCGGCTCATGCGCCATTGCGCCGCCAAGAAGATCGATTTCCTTGCCTCTGTTTTTGACGCGCGCGGGCTCAGGACAATGGTTAGGAAGGGGCTGAAACGGATCAAGATCGCCTCGTATTCGCTTACGAACCTCCCGTTACTCCGGGAATGCGCGAAGACAAAGCTTCCGCTTATCATCTCTACGGGGGGCGCGACGCTCGGCGAGGTAGAAAAGGCCGTCTTCACCGTTAATCGTCACCATGACAAGATCTCGCTCTTGCATTGTTCTCTGAAGTATCCGACGCCGCTCAAGGACTGCAACCTCGGGGTGATCGATACCCTGAAGCTGGCTTTTCCGGGCATCGCGGTCGGATTCTCCGACCACACCGCAGAGGCCTCCGACGCCGCGGCGCAGGCGGTCTATCTCGGCGCTTCTATCATAGAAAAACACATTACCCTGGACAGAAAAATGGCAGGCCCTGACCATTTCTTTGCGTTGGAACCGGATGAGATTGAAAAGATGGTAAAGGATGTCAGGTCGGCGGAAACCGCGTATAAGCGTAAAAATTTCACTATCGATAAACTTTTGTACGGCACGACGGCCAAGGTGACATTTCCCCATGAACGTTACCTGAGGGATTTTGCCTTCATGAGCCTTTTTGCGCGCAGGGACATTAAGAAGGGGAGGGTAATAAGGCCCTCGCACATCGCCGTCCTCAGGCCCGGCAAAAAGGCGCATGGGCTTGCGCCGGAATATATGAGCTTATTCGAGGATCACAGGGTCACCGCTGGAATGGATATCCCGTCAGGTGAACCTATTACCTGGGCGGATATTTTAAGATGAAGAACATAGTATTCAGGGCAGACGCTAAAACCTGTATCGGCACGGGTGACCTGGTCTCCCTGATACACCTGTCCAGGTATTTTGAGAAGAAGGGTTGGAGAGCGCATTTTATCATCAGGGGATATGACCTTGGCCTCGCGCTGGCAAAAAAGCATGCATTGAAGAACCTGAGCGTGATCGAACCGGATAGCAGTATCGAGGAAGAGGTGGATTTTATAAACAGTTACATAGATAAAAACGGCATAGATGCGGTTTTTTTTGAGATCACCGAAAGGACTCTGGTTGATTACCGCGGGATAACGCCCGAAACGATAAAGGCATGTGTGTGCTTTGACGGCATCGTGCCCGCCGGTTTCGACCTCGTCGTGGATTGGGATGTTTCGGCTGAGGAGGCATTCGCCGGGAAGGATACCGGCAGGGCTCGTCTCCTCCTGGGTCCGCAATATATAATTCTGCCGGTCGACTTTCAACTCGATCGCATACGCAAGAGGAAATATAAGGAGATGGTCGAGACGGTATTGGTCACGCTCGGCGGAGCCGATGAATTCGACTTTACCAAAAAGGCGATAGAGGCGCTTGCTGAACTCGACGCCAAGGTAGTGCTGCATATTATTTTGGGCTCAGGCTATAGGCATCGGAAAACCCTTGAGCGCAGGCTCGAGGATCTGCCGTTCAAATATACGTTAAAGCAGAATGTCGCAGGCATGTTCCCGGAATATATGAATTGCGACCTTGCTATCTCCGCGGGGGGGCTTACCTCGTATGAACTGGTCTGCGCGCGTACGCCGGCTTTACTGACGGCGGTGTATGAACATCAAGTCACGAGGTGCGAATATTTCGATAAGAAAAGATACGCCCGTTATATGGGATTCCGGACGATCGATCCCGTAATGGTAAAAGAGGCGCTGCGCCGCAGCGTTGCCGTGGACCCGGGCATTTTCCCAAGGACAGACTCTATCAGGGAGGCGGTGGATGAAATATATGAAAGACATCACGCTTAAGGCGGCCGGCGCGAAGATCCGCCTGAAGTTTTTGCAGTGGGACACCGGTTTTTTCGGAAGGCCTTCTTTTCTGCTGGATGCCGGCAGGCTGGAATTGACGCCGTCTTCCGAGCTTGACGGCAAGTTCAGGAGGTCCTTCAAGGATACATTTATTACCGCTAAGATCGACACGGCAACCGAAATAAGGGTATTAGATTTTTTGTATTCTACCGGTTTTAAATACATTAATACCGAAGTAACCCTTAAATATCAGGATAAGGGATGCTGCGCCGGAAGGTCTAAGGCTGCGCAAGCCAAGAGGGGAGCGCTTGGTTGTAAGATAGAAAAGCTGGAAACGAATGAAGGCCTGCCGTATTCCAGGCTGGGCTCGGTCTTCACATGCGACCGTTTCCATAGCGATCCGCATATACGGAAAGAAAAAGCGGACCTGCTTTGGATCAATTACTTAAAAAATTTCAAACCATCCGCAACGCGTTTTCTCTTCGTCGCGCGGATCGGTGATGAAGCCGCGGGAGTCATCCTGTGCCATAAGGATGCGCGGATGAAAAGGGTCTTTTTGGCCTATGTGGCGGTAGCGGAAAAGTTCGCGGGCGCAGGGGTGGGCACCGCGTTGATACAGCATGTTATCAGGCATTTCAGGCGCTTTGAAATGGTGACCGAAACGCAGGTCGGGAATATTTCGGCTATGAATTTTTACATCAGGAACGGGTTTTCCGTGATCGAAAAAACCAGGACCATATTACACAGGTGGAGCCGATGAAAAACTTGATAATCGCGGCGCACCCCGATGACGAGATATTGGGATGCGGAGGTCTGATCGCCAAGCAAAAGAAATGCGGCATCGATTCATACGTCGTGATCCTGACTGACGGCGCAAAGGGAAGGTATTCGCCGCGGCAGGCTGCGGCGCTAAGGAAGAATGCCCTGGAGGCGAATAAGAAGGTCGGGACCAAAAAAGTCTTTTTCGAGGATTTCCCGAACCAGAAGCTCGATGCCATCGCGCTTTCAGGTATCATCGGGTGCATAGAAAAATATATATCGCGGCTGGATGCGGACAGCCTGTATACCCACCACGCCGCGGACCTGAATAAGGACCACCGGATTGCGTATGAGGCGTCGATAACCGCCGCCAGGCCCATCCCCGGGCAGAAGATAAAAAGGCTTTTCACGTATAATGTGGCTTCCGCTACCGAATGGAACTCCATGGAAAAGGAGGACCTGTTCATACCTAACATCTTTCTCGATATTGCCGGCGAGATCGGGGTGAAGACGGCGGCGATGTCGCGGTACGAAAGCGAAGCCAGGCCGTACCCGCATCCCAGGAGCCCCGAAGCCATAAAGGCTTACGCGAATTACTGGGGGATCTCGGCGGGCATTAAGTATGCCGAGCCGTTCAGGCTTATAAGGGAAGTGCGAAAATAGGGATGAGGATAGTTTTTATAGGCTGCGTCGAGATCGGGATGAAATGCCTGAGGCAGGTAATAAAAGACGGCGGCGATGTCGCGGCTATATTTACCCTCTCCAGGAAATATGCCGGCAGGACCTCGGGGTTCGCGGATTTCTCTGCGGTCGCCCGGAGACACGGCATACCGCTGTACAGGGTAAGGGACCTCAACGATCCTGTGAATATCTCGCGCATTAAAAAGATAGGACCGGGATTGATAGTGATATGCGGCTGGCAAAGATTGGTCTGCGCGGAGATATTAAAGGTGCCCGGCAAAGGCGCGATAGGTTTTCATTCTTCATTGCTGCCAAAATACAGGGGCCGCGCGCCCGTGAACTGGGCGATAATAAACGGGGAAAAGAGGACCGGTGTTACCATGTTCTACTGCGACCCGCAGGCGGACACCGGGGATATAATCGCCCAAATGAGTTTTCCGATAAGCCTGGAGGACACGTGCGCTACGGTATATGACAAGGCCGCGTCGGCGGTGTGCCGTTTGATAAGCAGGCATCTGCCTGAGATCGAGGCGGGGCGCGCGCGCAGGATAAAGAATGTTTCCGGGAACCATAAGTTTTGGCCGAAGCGGCGGCCGGAAGACGGGCGCATCAACTGGAACGCCCCGGCTATCGATGTTTACAACTGGATACGGGCCCTGACCCATCCTTATCCCGGCGCGTTCACATATAGCAAGGGCGTAAAGTATTTTGTTTGGAGCGCGAAGATCGGCGGCTCCCGGAGGGCGGCCGGAGATGCCGGTGAAATACTGTCGGTGCGAAAGAAGGGCAATAAACGCTCGTTTTTGGTGTCTGCCAAGGACCGGGCTATCTGGATAAGCGATGTGGGAGCTGAGGGCGAAAGGCCGGCCCGTGATTTCGCAAAAGGCGACAGGTTTATTTGACCATGAAAACCGCGAAAGAGGTATACGCCGTGATAGAGGCCAGGATGGGGTCTACGCGCCTTCCCGGAAAGATGGCGCTTGACCTGTACCCGGGGCTTCCCGCTTTGGGGGCGGTCATAGAAAGGCTTTTGGCGTGTAAAAATGTCAAAGGGGTGGTAGTAGCGACGACCGAAAAAGACAGCGACGACCGGCTGCTGCCGATCGCGAAAAGGTTCGGGGCCGTATGCTACCGGGGCAGCGAAACGGATGTCCTGGGAAGGGTAGTGGGAGCGGGGACGGCCGCAGCCGCGGAGGCGCTTGTTTTGGTCACCGGCGATTGCTCATGTATCTCTCCTTCGTTAATAGATGAAGGCGTCGATTTCTTCTTCAATCATGCGTACGACCTGGTATCGAATTGCCTGGAGGACTCTTATCCCGTAGGCATAGATATGCAGGTGGCCGGATTTTCCGCGTTATCCAGGGCGCATGAGACGGCGCGCCGCGCCCCTTACAATTCGGACAGCAATAATTTCGAGCACACAAATTATTTCATTAAAAGCCACCCGGAGTTATTTTCGTCGTACCGGTATCCGGCCCCGGCAAAATTTAACCGGCCGGATATCCATCTTGCCCTCGATACAGAGGCGGACCTTGAGGTCATGAGGAGGATATACGGGCGGCTTTACCCTGTGAACAAATTGTTCGATACCGGCGACATCATCAAGTTGCTGGATGATGAGCCCGGGATATTGGAGCCTTTAAAAGGCCGTTCCATAAACAGGACAGGTATAAAATAACATGGTCAGGGCAGGGATAATTGGTTGCGGGAATATAGCGTTTAAATGGGACAGCCCAAAAGGGCCGCATTATAATACGCACGCCAAATCGTACTTTAATGAGCCGTCTGCGAGACTGGTCTGTTGCAGCGATATCATATTCGACCGGGCGCGTGAAATGGCCCGCGTTTATCCGGGCGTCACCCCATACAGGGATTACAGGGAAATGCTCAGGAATGAGCGCCTTGACGTCGTCAGCGTCTGCGCTACGACATCGGCCCACTATGAAATAATAAAATGGATCTTAGAGAATTCGGAGGTCAGGTATATACTGGCGGAAAAACCGCTGACTTACGAGATCTCACAGACCGCGGAACTCACAGATTTGGCGAAAAAGAAAGGCGCTAATATCGCCGTAAATTACCTCCGTCGCTGGGATGAATCGATAAACAGGGTAAAGCGGCGCATAACCGGGGGCGAATTCGGCGATCTCCAGGCCGGACGGGCGGTCTATTACGGCGGTTTCCTGCAAAACGCGGTCCACTTTGTCGACCTCCTGCTGTTGTTCGGGCTCAAGCCGGATTTTTCGCTGGTCGCGCCAGGTGTCAAGTTTTATAAAGACGATTTTGGCGCTTCAGTTCTTTTGAAGACGAAGGACGGAAAACCGGTATTCTTCAGCTGGGTGGACGGGAAGGACTACCCATATCTTGAGCTGGACCTGTTTTACAAAAAAGCGCGCGTGAGGATAGGCGATCAGTGCGAGGTCGATATCTATAAGGCAAGGAGATCATATCTGTATCCCGATTTCCGGGAGTTGGCGGCTGTCCGCGGTTATCCTTCAACGATCTCGAAGGCAATGAAAAATTCCGTATCCGGTATCGTGAAGGCCTTCCGCGCGCAGTCTATAGACCACGGGCCCATGAAGAATGAAATGGAAATAATCAGGCTGGCGTCGGAGATCTGGCGCAAGGCAAGAAGGCCGTAAGAAACATATGGATTTAAATGGGAAAAAGATAATAATGGCTATCCGCGACCCCGGCGCATCGCAGGCGGTGCTGCTCTTGTACCGGCCGTTGAAAAAGCTCGGCGCAAATGTCTGCGTAGCGGCCCGGGGGCCGGGATTTCGCCTGGCCGTAGAAGCGGGCACCGGACCCAGCGCGCGCAGGCAGGCGCACAGCGGTTATCCATACATATGTGATTTTGTCCGGGCCGAAAGGCCGGACCTGATCGTAACCGGCACGAGCATAAACGATGACCTCGAGAGGGATTATATAAAGGCCGGAAAGGCCTGCGGGGTTCCGGTCGTATCTTTCATAGATTGGTGGACAAATTTCGAAAAGAGGTTCATTTATTCTAAGACCGGCGAGACCTGCGTCCCCGACTGGATCTGCGTGGTCGACGGAATAGCGGAAGGTTTATGCCGCAAATATTTCGGCGACCGGGTAAGGATCGCCCGCACAGGGAACCCGTATTTTTCATCGGCGACAACCCCTTTGAGAGGCCTTGGCAATATTAGAAAGCGTATGCTAAGGCAGTTGTCGCTGGATCCGGACACAAAGACAATATTATATCTTGCCGAGCCGACCGAACCGCCGGTAGAATACGACCAATTTAAGATCTTTGAACGGGTAGTGGGCGAGCTGTCGAGGGTTTCCGCCGGTTACGGCAAGAGCCTGAACCTTATCATAAAGTTCCACCCTAACGGTGAGAAAGAGGATATTTACAGGCGCTACGGCCGGATAGCCAAAAAGAAGCTGGCCGGGGATATCAACGTCATGATGGTGAAGAAAAAATATAATGCCAGCGAGCTGATAGCAAGCTCAGACTATGTCTGGGGCATGAATACGACGCCTTTGTTCGAGGCGATGATGAGAGGCAGGCTTGTCTCATCTTTCCTGCCGGGCGTCGATATCCCGGGCATACCTTTTTTGAAGATGGCAGGATACTGCCCTTCGGCAAACGCGTATTCCCAATTCCCGGGTCTGGTTCGCAGCCTGTTAACCGACGAAAAATTCGTCAAGAGGGCGCGGCTTGCCCAGAAGCGCTATGTGATGCCCCGGGAGAATTTTTTCAAGACATTTTGCGGGATCGCGAAGGCAGAATTAAACAGGAAGGGACGAAGATGAGCAGATTGGCGATTTTCGGCGGAAAGCCGGTCCGCAAGCGGCTTTTTCCTTTTTATAGGACAGTGGGAAAGGAAGAGAAGAAGGCGCTTTGCGGGGTCATAGATTCCGGGGTACTTTCGGAATTCCTGGGATCATGGGATGAGAAGTATTTTTTCGGCGGTCCCGGGGTGCGCCGGCTTGAAGGTGAATGGGCAAAATACTTCGGCGTGAAGCACGCTATTGCGGTCAATTCCTGCACGTCGGGACTTTATTGCGCGGCAGGCGCGGCGGGAATAAGCCTTGGGGACGAAGTGATAGTTTCACCCTATACCATGTCAGCCTCGGCCACGGCGGCCGTTGTTTTTCAGGGCGTCCCGGTCTTTGCCGATATAGAGGAAGATTACTTTTGCCTCGACCCGGTATCGGTGGAAGAGCGCATAACGCCCAGGACCAGGGCTATAATAGTTGTCGATATATTCGGCCAGCCCTATGACGCGGACAGGATAAATGCGATAGCCCGGCGCCATAAGTTGGCAGTAATAGAGGATGCCGCCCAGGCCCCCGGCGCGAGATACAGGGGAAAGTATGCAGGGACCCTGGCTGATATCGGCGTATTCTCCTTGAATTGCCATAAGCATATCCAGTGCGGGGAAGGCGGTATAGTAGTCACGGACAACGATGAATTGGCCGACCGGGTGCGGCTTATCCGTAACCACGCCGAAGCGGTCGTAGGAGACAAGAAACAAAAAAACCTCGTGAACATGGTAGGCTACAATTTCAGGATGACCGAGCTTGAAGCGGCGGTAAGCATATGCCAGCTGAAAAAGCTTAAGGGCCTGCTTGGCGCCCGGCAGGATAATTGCCGGTACCTGGAATCAAAGCTTGGCGCCGTACCGGCGATAGTAATCCCGCCCAAGAGGCCGCATTGCGAGCACGCGTATTATATACAACCGTTCAAATTCAATAAAGAGGCCGCAGGCGTAGGGCGGGACTTGTTCCTCGACGCGGTCCGCGCCGAGCTTGCGCCTACCGAAAAATCCGAAGACCTCGGCGTCCGCATATGGGGCGGATACGTGAGGCCCTTATATATGCAGCCGATGTACCAGAAGAGGATCGCCTACGGCAGGTCCGGCCTGCCGTTTAGCAGGAAGTTCTATAAAGGTAAGGCCGATTATTCGAAAGGGACCTGTCCTGTCGCAGAGCGCATGTACGGGTCGGAACTTTTTATAAACGACCTGATGCATGCCGGGATGAAGAAGAATGACCTGGATGATGTAGTGAGCGCGTTCGAAAAAGTCTGGGAGAACCGTTCCGAATTAAAAAGAAGGAGTGGTGCATGAGATCCGTATTTTTGGAAGGAAAACAGATATATCTCAGAGCTATTGAAAAGGGCGACGTTAAAGGCAATTATCCGCAGTGGCTTAACGACCAGGAAGTGTGCCGTAACAACGCACATGGGCGCTTCCCGAACTCGGCCGCCAAGGCTAAAAGTTACATAGACAGGGTGAATAACAGCGGCTCTGACCTTGTGCTTGCGATAGTGTCCAAAAAGAACGACCGGCATATCGGGAATATTGCGTTGCACGGGATCGATTGGATAGCGAGAAATGGGGAATTTGCCATAATCATCGGGGAAAAGAAGTATTGGGGCAGGGGAATAGCCAAGGAAGCGTCGGGCCTGTTATTGCGGCACGCCTTCCTGGCGCTTAATATACACAGGGTCTACTGCGGGACCAACGAGAAAAATACCGCGATGCAAGGGCTGGCCGCCCACATGGGGATGAAAAAAGAAGGCCGCAGGCGCCAGGCGTTCTTAAAGAACGGGGCCTACCAGGATATCATAGAATACGGCATATTGCGTGATGAGTATATGAGAAGAAAGAAGGCGAGGTGACGGGCAATGGGCGATAAAAAGCGCGTTAAGCAGACGCGTTACGAACGGTTGGCCAAAAAGGCCGGATACGGCAACCCGCTCTTTCACGGGAAGATAAGGTACTGTGTCCGCTGCTGCATGCCGGAGACGGCCGAAGGCCTGGCATTCGACGAGATGGGTATCTGCCAGCCCTGCCGTTCATCCGAGCAGAAGATACACATAAACTGGAAGGAGAGGGAGGCGAAGCTGAGGAAGATCCTCGAGAAATACCGCTCAAAGGACGGGAGCAATTACGACTGTATCGTCCCGATAAGCGGCGGAAAGGACAGCACCTTCCAGCTGTATGTTGTGACGCAGGTATACAAATTGAACCCTTTGGCGGTCACCTTCAACCATAACTGGTACAGCGAGACCGGCAAATATAACCTCGAGAACGCGCTAGAGAGATTTGACGTGGACCACATCATGTTCACGCCCAAAAGGTCGGCGGTAAATAAACTGGCGAAGAAATCCCTGCAGCTGATAGGGGACACGTGCTGGCATTGCCATGCCGGCGTGGGGGCGTTCCCTTTGCAGATAGCGGTGAAATACAAAATAAAGCTGCTGGTATGGGGCGAGCCGGGCGGGGAGAATCACGGCCGCGCAACGTATTTCGATCCCATCCCGTATGACCGCGATTATTTCACCAAGATATCGGCAAGATACTACGCTGAAGAGGTGGTAGACAAAAATATATCCTTAAGCGATGTCCTCGGGTATGTCCTTCCTTCAAAAGAAGAGGTTGAGAAGGCGGGCATCGTAGGTATCTACCTTGGGGACTACATGTTCTGGGACGACGAAAGACAGACAGAGTTCGTCCGCGATAATTTCGGCTGGCGCGAAGATAAGATCGAGGGGACTTACAAGGGATACAAAAGCGCCGAATGCAGGATGGCAGGGATGCACGATTATTCCAAATTCATCAAGAGGGGATTCGGCAGGGGCACCGACCACGCCTCGATCGACGTCCGCACCGGGCTATTGACTCGGGAGGAAGGTTTTGAGCTGGCTAAGAAGCATGACGCCCAAAGGCCTTCGAAATCTCTCGATTACTATCTTAAAATAACGGGTTACAGCGAAAAGGAGTTCGAGAAGATACTAAAAGATAAGCGCGGCAAAAAAGCGAAGCTGCTCCCGTGATACGCAAAGGTAAAAATATGAAATTAAACCTTCTTTCTGCGACAGAGCTGATCAAGAAAATCAAGAGTAAAAAAGTGAGCGTCGAAGAGGCCTGCCGCGACTGCCTGGAAGCGGTCTCGGCAAAAGACCCGGTAGTCAAGGCCTGGGAATATATAGACCCGGAATCGGCAATAAGGCATGCGAAGCGCCTCGACAAGAAGAAGGAATTGGGGTCATTGGCCGGCGTCCCGGTAGGAGTGAAGGATATATTCAATACCAGCGACATGCCTACCGCGATGGGGAGCCCCTTATGGAAGGGTTTTACGCCCGGCAACGACGCAAGGGTGGTCCATTCTATCCGCATGCAGGACGGCTTGGTGCTCGGCAAGACCGTCAGCGCCGAGTTCGCAGTCCATTACCTGCCTAAGAATAAAACGGTGAACCCGCACGATCCCCGTTATTCCCCCGGCACTTCATCGAGCGGCTCGGCCGCGGCTGTCGCTTCGTATATGGTGCCGTTAGCGTTAGGCACCCAGACCGCAGGTTCTATAATAAGGCCGGCGAGCTATTGCGGGATATACGGTTTTAAGCCGACGTTCGGGACGGTCCCGAGGACGGCCATGCTCAAGACGACGGATTCATTGGATACAGTAGGATTATTGGCCAGGACCGTCGATGACGTCAAGCTGCTTTTTGACGTCATCAGGGTAAGAGGGAGCAATTATCCTTTCGTCAACGCGACCCTTGACAGGTATTCCCCAAAAAGACTTCCCAAAAGAATCAAAGTCGGTTTCATTTCCGGCGGGATACATGTTTTTAAAAAGTTTGAAAAATACGCGATGGATGCGTTCGATTCGTATATCCGCGGCCTGAAGGGTAAGAGGCAGGTCGAGCTTGTCAAGATCAAGCCCTCCGCCGATTTTAATAAGATACATGACATCCACTCGACGATATACGACAAGACACTGTCCTATTATTTTAAGGATGAGTTTAAACAGCACACGCTTATCAGTGAACTGATGTATGAAATAATAGAGCGGGGCAACCGGATCACAGGCGCCGAATATGCCGATGCGTTAGGAGAGCAGGTCCGGATCAGCGCAAGGATAGGAAAGGAACTGGCGGGATACGATGCCGTGCTGACACTGTCCACTTCCGGAGAACCTCCTCTTATCGATGAGAGGGAGAAGCCGGATACCTGCCTGATCTGGACATTCCTCGGTTACCCTGTCTTGAACATGCCGGCATTCACCGGCCCGAACGGCATGCCTTTCGGCCTGCAGGTCGCGGCGAAAAAATATGATGATTATAAGATGCTCCATATCGCAAAAAATTTCCTTGCCAAAAAAGACGGTCGCGCAGCCGGATGAACTTGTTCCTTATCGAAAATGACCGCACCATCGATTTCTTCAAAGGGTCCGCGGCGTATCGCGAGGGCAGTGACGTGACGGTATGCTTCAACTACCTGGCCTACCTGCGGCTGAAGAGAGAAGGCGGGAAACATATTTTTTATTTTATCGAAGACCTGTTCACCCAGGCTGATTATAAGTCGCTCCATTCGGCCACGGACCATTTTGCCCTTGATTGGTATCGGAGGGACGGAACAGACCATTCCGTCTCCCGGGGGATATCTTACGGGGATATGGTAAGGATCACATTTTCGCGTAAATACATGTTAACGGTCCTGCTGAAGTACGGTGAAGCCGTCCGGAAAGGGATAGAGCGTTGGCCGGAAGCGGAAAAGGTCTATTTTGATCTTTCTGTTTCAAATAACAGTTTCTATCTTCGCGGCGATGACAAGGGAAGGTTCTTTAATAAAGTGCGCCTTGTCGAGCAGGTGTGCAGGCAGCTGAAACGCGAATGCGTTCCGATCGCCCCGGTTACTCCCATTCCATCCTTATGCGTATCTTTTAAGCAGGCCGGCAGCCGTAAAACGCCGATACGAAGCCTAAAAGACGCCGTAAAAGGCATGTTGATGGAAGCCGGTGCCCTCATTAGCGCGCTATCGGGGTCACGCGGTAACACATATTTCTTTTCTTATTTTAATATAAACAGCATCCTGGGGCACATGACGGATAAGTTCATAGTAAGCGGGTCCGGCTCGAACGTATTAAACCCGCGCCGGTTCCTGAATCCGCGTTTTCTCCAGTTCGACGATGTTTCGTATAATCTCGATAAAGATGAAAGACGCTTTCTGGAGTCGATCGAAAATAAATACCTTGTTGAAGGAGCGGGCGCATATCTCGACGGTTTTTTTGTCTTCAACGGCTTAGACTACCATTTCTTATATTACCCGGCGGTCAAGGACCTGGTATGCAGCGTGATACCCGGTTTAATGGAGTATACGGGAAAGGTGCGAAAAGCGGTAAGGCAGTTCGGTATCTCGAAGATAATAATATTTGAAGAGATCGACGAACAATTCCAGGCGGTCATTGCCGCATGCAGGTCGGCGGGCATCGAGTCCGTATGGGTAGACCACGGCATCCAGGGGAGCAACCACGCCCAAAGGGTATGCGACAGGGGCAGGTCCGACCTGGTCATCTGTTCCGGAGAATTCTTTACCGGTTACTACCGTTCGCAGGGCACGGGCACGAGCCGGTACGTCGCGCTGGGAAACCCGTCTTTGGATATTTATACCCCCGACAAGATCAAACATGTAAGTTCGATCAAGAGCGTAATGTTCCTGAGCTTTGAGGACGGTTTTTACAGCCACTTGGACCGGTTCGCTTACCAGGAAAAGTATTACGAGGAGATCTTCTCGATATTCGACGAGCTCAATTCCCGTAATGTGAAGGTCTATTTCAAGCCCCACCCGGGTTATGAAAAAAAGTATTTTAAATATCTTTTTGATTTTTTCAAGGTGGATGAGTCGAAGTTCGTATATATTGAAGACGCGCCTTTCTCCAGCGTCGTGTATGATATGGACCTGGTCGTCTCCAACGTGACCAGTTGTTTTTATGAATCGCAGGCAGCGGGCGTGCCGACAGTCTTCCTCGAGCCTTATTTCAACCCCGAAACCCTGCTCCCGCCGCTCAACGGGACCAACGGAGAAGAGGTGATAAGGGTATCGACCGGAAAAGAATTGATGCGCATCATAACGGAAAACCTGGGTAACGCGGAAAAACTTAACCTGTTCCTGAAGGATTTCCTTGAAAAACACGCAAACAAGTACATGGGGACGCTCGACGGGATGGCCGGCAGCCGTATAGTCGAGTACCTGTGCAAGTAATGGTCACCGCAGGGGGTATATGCCAAAGATAGGATCGTTGACTAAGGTCAGGGCGATGCTGACCAAAGATGAGAAGTTAAAACTTTTTATCTTGTCGCTCGGCGCATGCATATTATCGGTATCGGAGATATTCAGCATAGGGATCATAATACCGGTGCTGGGCCTCTTTCTTGCTCCGGAGAAGATACATTCTTCAAAGATACTGTCGGACCTTTATGTCATGTCAGGAGCGAAGAACGAGGCGTCTTTCCTGGCCATGCTGATCGCCGCCGCATTCCTGATATTCTTGTTCAAGTCCGTCTATTCTGCCGCAATGCTCTACTACCAGCAGGAGTCGATGGGGAGGATATATTCCCGCCTTAGCAGGGATACCTTGAAGGCATATCTGACCAAGCCCTATGCATTTTATCTTGACAGTAATTCGGCGGTGCTTTTTAAGAACGTCTCCACGGAGGTCTCGAATTTCGTATATTATTTCTTAAACCCTGTGGTCTCGATAATCTCGGAAGCTATAATCATTACCGGCATATCTCTCTTCCTGTTAGCCCTGTACCCGCTGCTGATGGTGATACTTGTTTCCGTCGCCGGCATTGCTACCGTATGTGTAAACACTTTCTTCAAGAAGCGCATAAACGCTTATGCGCGCCAGAGGGAGGTATTCAACGAAAAGATGTTCAAGATCGCGCTGGAATCCCTGGGCGCGATCAAGGAGATAAAGCTTTATAATGCCCAGCAGTTTTTCATATCAAAATATCATGACGCGACCAGGAAATACGCGGAGGGATTCGTCAAGTTCTCGGTCCTTTCGGGGTTGCCGCGTTACATATTCGAGCTCATACTGTTCGCTTTTATCCTCGTCATGATATTGGCCAGTTCCTACATGCAGAAGACGCCCGCGGAAGTAATCCCGGTGTTGGCCGTTCTCGCGGTAGCGGCATTAAGGCTTCTTCCTTCGTTTACCAAGATATATGCGAGCATCAGCTATCTCCAATACGGGTTCAACAGCATGAATATAGTGCATAAGATACTCAAGGAGGAAGTCGAAGATTATGATGCTGTACCTGCCGGGGGTACGGGCCTGCAAGGCGGGCAGGGGGCCGGGACCTTGCGGCTGGATAATGTCACGTTCCGCTACAAGGCGGCAGCAGCGCCCATCTTTAAAGGGTTGGATATTTCCATTCCCATGGGCAGCACGGTAGCTATAGCAGGCGAGACAGGCGCCGGCAAGAGCACCCTGATAGATATAATAGTGGGGCTATTGGGCGCAGACCAGGGCAAGGTCTTTTACCGTGACCAGGCGCTTGACAAGGGCAATATGCTGCAATACCGCCGGTCTATAGGGTATATCCCCCAGAATATATTCCTTACCGATGAGAGTATCTCGTCAAATATAGCTTTCGGGGTCCCCTCCGAAAAGGTCGATGCTGAGAAACTGCGGCAGGTCATTAGGGTCTCCCAGCTCGAAGATTTCGTGAAAGAATTGCCCGCAGGGGTCGATACCCATGTCGGCGAAAAAGGTGTGCGGATATCGGGAGGCCAAAAGCAGCGGATAGGCATCGCGAGGGCGCTCTACAGGGACCCCGAGATACTGATCCTCGACGAGGCCACATCGGCGCTGGACGGCAATACCGAGGCGAAGGTGTATAATGCGCTGAAAAATCTCGGAAGGAAGATGACGGTCATCATAGTTACGCACCGGCTGCATACGCTTGAGCACGCCGACCATATTTATGTCATTGACGGCGGGAAAATCGTCGATGAAGGGACTTTTTCGGACCTCTCTAAAGGATCCGAGGCATTCAAAAGGATAGCGAGGCAAAAATCAGAGGGAGGCGATAATGGTTGACCTGAAAAAGAAATTGGGAAGGAATGAATACAGCGTAGGTTCCTGGATCACTATCGGGGATACCGCCGTCGCCGAGATAATGGCAAGGGCGGGCTTCGACTGGCTTGTTGTGGACATGGAACACTCCGCCATAACTTTGCCTGAGGCGCAGGAATTGATCCGGACCATTGAGTTGTCCGGGGTTGTCCCTCTTGTCCGGGTGGGGGAAAATGACCCATGCCTTATAAAAAGAGTGATGGATGCGGGCGCCCATGGCGTTGTTGTGCCTATGGTAAATACCAGGCTTGACGCCGTAAAGGCCGTAAAAGCTGTAAAATATCCGCCGAAAGGGACAAGGGGCGTCGGACTGGCAAGGGCCCAGGGATATGGCTTCGGGTTCGAACGTTACAAGAAATGGCTGCAGGACCGGAGCATGGTAATAGCCCAGATAGAGCACATAGAAGGCATTGAAAACCTGGAAGAGATCTTCGGCGTTGAAGGGATCGACGGCTCGATAATAGGGCCGTACGACCTCTCCGGATCTATCGGATATCCGGGTAAATTTGACAGGCCGGAAGTAATAAAGGCGGTTCAGCGTTATGAAGCTGTTTGCAGGAAGATGAAGAAGCCGATGGGATTCCATGTGGTAGAGCCGGATATAAAAAGGGCCAAGGAATTGAAGCAAAAGGGCTATAAATTCCTGGCGGTAGGGCTGGATTCCCTGTATCTAGGCAGGAAATGCCTTGAAGTGACAGGAGACCTGAGGTGAACAAAAGACATAATATCAATATCGCAGGTATCATCCCGGCCCGCATGGCATCATCGCGCTTTCCGGGTAAACCGATGGCCAGGATCTGCGGCATCCCGATGGTGGGCCATGTATACCTAAGGAGCAAGCTGGCGAAGTCCCTTAAGGACGTATATATCGCCACATGCGATGAGGAGATAAAGGAGTATTGCGAAAAAAACGGCATGAATGCGGTCATGACAAAGGATACGCACGAGCGCGCATCCGACAGGACGGCGGAAGCTATGCTGAAGATAGAGAAGAAGACCGGGAAGAGGCTGGACATAGTGGTCATGATACAGGGCGATGAGCCCATGATCTATCCCGAGATGATCCAGGAATCGATAAGGCCGATGCTGAAGGATAAGGACGTCCAGATAGTCAACCTTATGGCGCCCCTGAAATCGCAGGAAGAGC
Source organism: Candidatus Omnitrophota bacterium (assembly GCA_041653595.1). Classification (NCBI taxonomy): domain Bacteria; kingdom Pseudomonadati; phylum Candidatus Omnitrophota; species Candidatus Omnitrophota bacterium. Next base: position 25,946 of record JBAZFB010000005.1, read on the forward strand.
AGGGAGACCCGAATGCGGTAAAAGTGGTGACGGACCTGGAAAGTTCCGCCCTGTATTTTTCGCGTGAGCCTATCCCGTCCTGGAAGAAAGGCGCAAAGGAGGTCCCGATGTATAAGCAGGTCTGCATAATCCCTTTCAGGAGGGATTTCCTTATCAAGTTCAATAAGCTGAAGATGACGCCGCTCGAGGTCGTGGAATCCGTAGACATGCTCAGGGTCCTGGAGCACGGCTATAAGGTAAAGATGGTCCGGACGAAATACGACACATACAGCGTGGATACCGAAGAAGACCTCCGCAAGGTCGAGAATTTGATGCTTAAGGACCGTTTGATGAAGGGGTACCGTTAGGCGGAATGTCATGAAAGAAAACGATATAAGAAAACGCAGTACATTCAACAGGTATCTTGAGCTGGTTGAAAAAGACGCGCGGGAATTCTTTGACCCGGCTTCGTTTACCGCGGTCGGCTGCCCGTCCTGCGGCGGCGCGGAGCACGCCTTCGAGTTTGAAAAGGCGGGTTTCAAGTATGTATCATGCAAAAAATGTTCTACCCTGTTCGTCAATCCAAGGCCGCCGTTCAATAAATTGAAGGAATTTTACTCAAACTCGCCTTCGACGAGTTATTGGGTGAATGAGTTCTTTAAGCCGGTCGCCGCGGCCAGGAGGGAAAAGATATTCAGGCCGAGGGCGGAATATCTGAGCAAGATGCTCGGTAAAAGCGGGGGACTTGTCATAGGGGATATAGGGGCCGGGTTCGGGATATTCCTTGAAGAGTTAAGGAATATCGCCCCCGGCAACAGGTATATTGCGGTGGAGCCGTCATTAGAAATGGCGGATATCTGCAAAAAGAACGGCCTTGAGGTGGAATGCGCATGCATGGAAGATATAACCGGGATGGACGGCGCATTCGACGCGCTCAGTATTTTTGAACTGGCCGAGCACCTCCACGACCCGCATTCTTTTTTCAAAAAGGCCCACTCCCTCCTGAAGCCGGGCGGACGGCTGTTCGCGACCACTTTGAACGGGATGGGCTTTGACATACTGCTGTTATGGGAAAAGTCAAAGAGCATTTCGCCGCCCCACCACCTTAATTTCTTCAATCCCCATTCATTGAAATATTTGATGGAGAGTATCGGTTTCGAGGCGGAAGAGGTCTCGACGCCGGGCAAGCTTGACTGGGATATAGTCGAAGGGATGATAAAGGATGAAGGCGTAAAAGTCGGCAGGCTATGGGAGATGGTAGCACATTCCGGCACTAACGGGTGCAAGGAAGGGTTGCAGGATTGGATAGCAAGTAACAATCTCAGTTCCCATATGCGTATAATAGCCAGGAAGAAAGGGCCCTTGTCATGAGCTTGATAGGAAATATGAAACGCGCTGCAGGAACGGTAGCCGGCGAGTGCAGGGAGTGGTTCGAGAGGCTGTTTATCGCTTATCTGCCGGGAAGGATAGGGATATTGGCGCGGCGCTTATACTGGTCGCCGCAATTCCTCCGGTGCCGTTCTTTCATTATTTCATACGGTTGCAGGGTCACGAACCCGAAAGGCATCACTATGGGCGATCGCGTGAATATAATGCACAACTGCTGCCTTTATGCCAATGATAACGGGACCATCAAGATCGGCAACGGGGTCAACATGAACAGCAACGTGATAATAGGGGCCGCGAACGACGGCGAAATAATCCTGGGCGACAACGTGGCGATCGGGCCGAATGTCGTCCTTCGCGCGAGCAACCACATATACGGACGCAAGGATATCCCTATCAACAAACAGGGCCATACCGGAGGCAGGATAGTCGTGGAGGATGATGTCTGGATAGGCGCAAATGCGGTAGTGCTGCGCAATGTGACTATAGGTAAAGGAGCCGTCATAGGCGCCGGCGCAGTCGTGAACCGCGATATACCGCCGGGGGCCCTGGCTTGCGGGGTTCCCGCCAAGGTAATAAAGGCGGATTGCAGGGGCTGAGATACTGGAAATGGCAAAAAGCGGGAAAAAACAGGCAGGGCTGAAATTCGGGCCGGGCAGGGATAACCCGAACAGGGACTTTGTATTCAGATGCTGCAACCTTCCGGAAGCAGGCAAGATAGACGTATTGATATTTTCCGATTCAAGGAGTTCCAACATCAAATCCGTTAATGACAGTTGGAGCATGAAGATGTTCCGTTATCTTAAGGACAAGAAGATGTCAGTAATGCTTGTGGTCCGTCCCAAGGAATGCACGGTCTTTTTGACCCTGGTGAATTTCCTGAAGTCGAACAAGCTGTATTTTAAACACTTGATCACCGAGATCGGGCTCGTCGACTTTACTCCGAAAAAGATCGGGATAATAAACGATATACTGGACCAGAAGGCCCTCTACTTCAATAAAACCCGGTTCCGGACAGAGAAATTGAGCAAATACCGGTTATCGAGCGGCGAAAGCGAAAACCTCTACTCCGTAAATTTTAACCAAGAGGGCTTCAAAAAAAAGATAGTAGATTGCATCGAACGCCATTCGAAAAACACGGTACTCATGGGCACTTTAGAGGTAAGCCCGAGAATCAAGATCAAAAGAGAACGGCCGAAAGAATTTTTTGCGAAACTAAAGGATTCCAACAGGTTTTTAACCGATATTTGCAGGAGGAGCGGCAGGATAAAATTCGTTGACCCGCTTAAAGGATCGACTTTCAAACCGGAAATGCTTTCTTGCGACGGTGTCCATTATACCCGGTTAGGGCACATGATGGTCTATAAAGCGATCAAAGAAGCGTTTGCCGATATGGAGCGCCCGGCCTAAAAAATGATTAAGAATATTAAAGTGCTGTTGTTATATCCGAACATGATGATGAAGAACCTGCTTCCCCCGTCCATAGGGTTGCTTACGGCCTGCCTTAAGGAGAAGGGTTTTGAAGTCGCCCTGTTCGATACCACATATTACATCACCGACATGGAAAACCCGGACGAGATCCGGAAGTCGTATTTGCAGGTAAGGACTTACGATGCGAAAGATTACGGGATATCTATCAAAACAACGGATGTTACCGAAGATTTCAAAAAGAAGGTCGCTGAATTCAAGCCCGACCTGATAGGCGTTACGGTCGTTGAAGACACGATGCCGCTCGCTTTAAGGCTGATAGGATCACTGGGCAAAGACAGGCCGCCGACCATCTTCGGGGGCATTTATATCTCTTACCTTAAGGAGAAGGCGTTTGAGAATAAGGAGATAGATTCTATCTGCCTCGGCGAAGGCGAAGGCGCCTTGGTGGAATTGTGCGAGAGGATGCAGAACGGGCTGGATTACTATGACGTCCAAAACTTATGCTTTAGGCGCGGCAGCGAGGTCGTCAAGAACAAGGTCAGGCCGCTGGTCGACCTGGACAGGCTGCCGACCCCGGACTATTCGCTTTTCGACCCGAAAAGGCTGTACAGCCCCATGCAGGGAAAGATGTACAGGATGCTGCCGGTAGACTTTGACAGGGGCTGCCCTTATGACTGCAGTTTTTGCGCCTCACCGGCTTACCGGAACTGGTACCGGGAACAGAACGGCGGCTGCTATTTCAGGAAGAAGGACCCCGGGAAGATAATCGAAGAGATGAAGGAGATGGCGGGAAAATACAGCCTCGAGTACCTTTATTTTAACAGCGACACTTTCCTGACGCTCCGCGATGATGTATTAGTGAAGTTGATGTCGAGGATAAGGGACGAGGTCGGCCTTCCTTTCTGGTGCCAGTCGCGGGTGGAGACGATAAGCGAAGATAAGGTGCGGCTGCTTAAGGATTGCGGCTGCGACCGTATCACCGTCGGGCTCGAACACGGCAACGAGGGATTCAGGAAAAAGATAATAAGGAAGAACTTTACCAATGAACAATTTATCAGGGCCACCGAGACCATCAATAAAGTAGGCGTCCCGCTGAGCGTCAACAATATCATAGGGTTCCCCTACGAGACGCGCGAACTCATCTTTGACACCATAAGATTGAACAGGAAGGTAAGGTCGGATACGGTGAGCGTTTTCATATTCTATCCCTATACCGGGACGAGATTATACGATCTTTGCGCAAAGGACGGCCTTATCGACCGCTCCGTCACGAACGCCTCGCTCCTGCAGAATAGCGTAATAAGGAACAAGAATATTACGAAGGAGCACCTCAACCAGCTCCTCAAGACATTTTGTCTCTATGTGAAGTTCCCGGAAGCGATGTGGCCTGATATCGAGAAAGTGGAGAATCTTGAACCGGGAAGCGAAGGGATATTCAAGAGATTGAGCGAAGAATACCAAAAGAAGTATTTTTAACGAGGAGCCCATGAAAAAGATATTTATTTCGACAGCGAGTTTTGGGGAATTTGACCGCGCGCCGCTTGACCTGCTCAAAGAGGCAGGTTATGAGGCCGGCATGAACACGAACGGCAGGAGCCTGGCAAAAGACGAGATAGTGAAGCTCGCTTCGGGGGCGGTAGGCATCGTCGCCGGGACCGAGCCGCTCGACAGGGATAACATGGCCCGCCTCCCCGGCCTTAAAGTCATATCGCGCTGCGGAGCGGGGATGGATAATGTGGACCTGAAGGCAGCCGCAGAGTTAGGCATACGCGTCTTTAATACGCCCGATGCCCCGACGCTCGCCGTGGCTGAGCTTACCGTGGGGTTATTGTTAAACCTTTTGAGAAGGACGTCCCAGATGGACAGGGAGATCCGCGGCGGGAAATGGAAAAAAAGGATGGGAAACCTCCTGAGCGGGAAACGGGTCGGGATAATCGGTTTTGGCCGAATAGGAAGAAAAGTGGCGGAGTTATTGGGCCCGTTTAAATGCGAATTGACATATTATGACATAAAGGATGCCGCCGGGCAGCCGGCCGCAGGCGCCAAAAAGACCGGGCTCGACGAATTATTAAGTACGTCCGATATAGTTCTGATACACATCTCCAAGACAAAAGAAGGATACCTGCTGGGGGAGAACGAGCTTAAGAAGATAAAGAAACTCGCGTGGGTCGTTAATGTGTCGCGCGGAGGAATGGTCGACGAAACGGCCTTATGCCGCGCCTTGAAAGACGGCAGCCTGTCAGGGGCGGCAATGGATGTCTTTGAGCAGGAGCCCTACCAGGGGCCTTTAAAAGAGATGGAAAATGTCATACTTACGCCGCACATCGGTTCTTATGCCAGGGAGGCAAGGATACAGATGGAAGTGGAAGCGGTGAAGAATCTGTTAAAAGGACTGGAGGACATTAAATGAAAGTCATAGTCTTTGGCGGTTCGGGATTCCTCGGCAGTCATGTGGCGGACGCCCTGACCGATGCCGGGCACAATGTCATAGTTTATGACCTTGTCCGCTCGCAATATCTCAAGAACGGTCAAAAGATGATCGTGGGAGACGTGCTCGACGAGGGATTGGTGTCAAAGAGCATGAAAGGGTGCGAGGTCGTCTATAATTTCGCCGGAATCGCGGACATAGAGGAAGCGAGCAAGCGTCCTATAGATACCGTGAAGTCCAATATACTCGGCAATTCCGTGCTGCTGGAATCTGCAAGGAAAGCCGGCATCAAAAGGTTCGTATTCGCCAGCTCCCTCTACGTCTACAGCAAGGCCGGTTCGTTTTACAGGAGCGCTAAACAGGCATGCGAGTTCTTGATCGAGGACTACCACGAAGTGTACGGCCTTCCCTATACGATCCTGCGTTACGGGTCCCTTTACGGCCCGCGGTCGGATAAAGGCAATTTCATCCACAGGATAATAAGAGAGGCCCTGACCGAAGGCAAGATAAGGCGGTACGGCGACGGGGAAGAATTGAGGGAGTATATCCACGTATTCGACGCCTCCAAAGGAAGCGTCGAAATACTCGCGAAGGAGTTCGCCAACCAGCACGTGATCCTCACCGGGAACCAGCAGTTGCGGATAAAGGACCTCCTCGTCATGATACGCGAGATGTTCGATAACAAGATAGATATCGAATTCCTGTCCCCGAGGGAGAACGGCCACTACGAGATAACGCCTTATTCGTTTAAGCCCAGGATAGGCAAGAGGCTGGCGAGTAAGACTTATCTTGACCTGAGCCAGGGAATCCTGGACAGCATTTATGAAATGCACAAGCAGTTCAGCCCGCGCGCGGACCATGCCGTGAAAGCAGCTAAAAAGAAGGCCGGAAAGTGATATACAGGTTTTTATCCCATCTCTTAACGGAGAAATTGCCCGCGTACGGCGGCGGCGGACATTCTCTCGATATGGCCAAGACAGGTTCCGTCTCCGGGGAAGGTTCGGCTAACATCTACCGGTTTTCGATGGGAAGCCATTGGGGGACCCACGTAGATGCGCCCAACCATTTTTTTGAGAACGGGAGGAAGGCCGCGGATTATCCGCCCGAATTTTGGCTGTTCAGGGCTCCGCAAGTCATCGACGTCACGCTGGCTCCTTCGGAGATACTGAATTCCGGCAAGTGGCTGGAGAGCATAGACGGATCGAAGGACATCCTGCTTTTGAAGTCCGGCTGGAAAAGGCACAGGGACAAGGAATTGTACTGCAAGGAGAACCCTGGGATACATCCTGACGTGGGGATGTATATAAGGAAGAAGCTGCCTAACATAAGGGCCGTGGGGATCGACTGGATATCCGTTTCCCCGTTCTGCGCCCGTCCTATCGGCAGGCAGGCCCACAAGGCATTCCTGGACCCGGAGGGCGAGAACAACCCCGTCCTTATAATAGAAGATATGGACCTGTCGTGCAACCTCAAGGGCCTGTTCGAAGTGACGGTCTCGCCGCTTAGGGTTGAGGGAGCAGACAGCGCGCCATGCACGGTTATCGGAGGTTTCGATGATTAAGGCCGTTGTATTCGATTTTGACGGCGTGCTCGTCGAATCGGTCGATATAAAGACGAACGCGTTCGCCAAGCTGTTTGAGAATGAAGGCCCTGAGATCGTGAAGCAGGTCGTCGATTATCATGTCAGGCATACCGGCGTATCAAGGTTCGATAAGATAAAGTATTTTTACAAGACGCTGCTTAAGAAGGAGCTCGCGGAACGTAAATTCAATGAACTCTGCGAACGTTTCTCCGGCCTGGTCCTTGAAGAAGTCGTAAACGCCCCTTATGTCAAAGGCGGCAGGGAATTCCTCGAAGCTTACAGCGCCGTATACAAATGCTTTATCGCGTCCGCTACCCCGCAGGAGGAGATCGAAGAGATAGCGCAGAAGAGAAAGATGGCCCGGTATTTCGCGGGTATTTACGGCGCGCCCAAATTGAAATCGACCATCGTAAAAGAGATCTTAAGCGGGAACCGGTTATCACCCGGCGAGGCGGTATACGTCGGCGACGCGATGAGCGATTATTCGGCGGCAAAAGATAACGGGGTCAGGTTCATCGCGCGGATAAACGGCAACGCCGGTATTTTCGCGGCGATAGATTGCCTGAAGATAAACGACTTGTCCGGATTGTCCTCTATCCTGGGATCCTTATAATACTTAATGGTATACATTGTCTTTCCGGAAGATAAACGTAATATAGAAAAATTAAAAGGCTTGCCCTGGTCTTACCTGGGCGCCGATGAAGGATCTTGCCCGGCCGAGGCCGTCCTCGGCAGGGAGAAGAGGATATTTGTGGGCAAGGGGATAGAACGGATTGTCTCACTGGTCAGGGATAATTACATCGACTATATAGGCAAGGTCTCGACGCTCCAAAAGGACAGGGTGCTGTGGTATTCGAGCAGGGTGGCATCTAAGTCGACTTCCCAGATGGCCATGTTCCACCAATATGTCTATATCAAGCTTATAGAGTCCTATGCCGCCTCCAAAGACAGCCATATATTTTTGGCGGACGACATCCGGCTTTTGGCGAACCTTAGACGGCTTCGCTTGCCGAATATCGAGGTCCGCGGATCGATACCCCTGGGTCATATAAAGACGGCCCTGAAAAAGGTCAAGGGTGGATGGGCGTTCTTTGACATATTTTTCCATTGGCTATTTTCCAGGCTGTTCTTGTCTTCCGCCGGGCCTAAAGCCGGCGATACCTTGCTGCACAGCTTTATCGACGACAGGGTCTTCTCGCGGCTTCCGGAGTACAATGACCCATACTTCGGGGGGCTGGAAGGTTTTTTAAGCAAGAACGGCCTTGGCGTCTTCAGGGTAACACCGCTTTTTGTTGAGTGTAAACACGCAATTAAATTGAAAAAGAATTTTAAGAATATCGGGCTTCTCCTGCCATATTTAAGATTGGCAGACTTTTTACGCGTATTTATTACCAGAATGTACATTAATTGCGGGCTTCCCGACGATAACGGGATAAAAGACAGGGGATTGCTGGACCTGCTTTTAAAGAACGAGGAAAATAACGAGAACGAGACGAACGGCTTCCAGGCGTACCTTTTCTATTATTACTGTTACAGGAACCTTGCAAAAAAGCTGGCTCCGGGGACTTCTATGATATATCCGTTCGAGAACCAGCCGTGGGAGAAGATGCTCAACCTTGCTTTCGGTGAGAAGGTAAAGAAGATCGCCTACCAGCATATGACGATCCCGGTTAATTGGCTGGATTACCACGTTTCGGTTTTCGAGAAGGATGCGCCCCTGCCGGAGGTGATCCTGGCTGCCGGGAAGAAGTGGCTCGATTTTTTAAAAGATCGCTATAAGGCCTGCCGGGTAGAGGAGGCCGGTGCTACCCGGCTTCAGCACCTCTTTCTTCGCGGCAAGGGCCGTAACGGGATGAAGACGAATAATATTGTCGTTGCCTTGCCTATTTTCCCCGAGGTAACAGTATCTTTACAAAGGCAGGTCCTCGCGTGCCTGGCTAGCGGTGAATTCAGCGGATATAAGTTCCTTATCAAGCCCCATCCGTATTCGTGGGGCTCAGCTTTACTCGCCAAAGAGTTCTCCGGATATAATAATTGCGAATTTACCGGGAAAGACATGAAAGAACTGCTGGAGGATTGTTTTTTGCTGGTCACCTCCGCGTCAACGGTAGTGTTTGAAGCCCTCTCCTTGGGCGTTAAAACGCTGTATTACATCCCCGAGGGCATTTCTTTAGGGCTCGAGTATTTTATAAGGGAGTATTTAGAGGTTTCTTTTGCAGAAGATTTCAAGGAGAAGCTGGTTGCCGCGCTAGGGACTAAGGAGTACCCCGAATTTAATATTAAGGAATTTTTCTCCCCGCCGGATTATTCAGTCTTCTTAAAGCACGTTACGCATGGTACAGGATAAGGGAAGGATGATGGAAAAAAACAGGATATTGATCACCGGCGGCACGGGATTGCTGGGAAAAGCGCTAATTGAAACCAACAGGATCGCAGATATCGACGCCGTCTATATCGGCGGCTATGATATGCGGGAGGGGGAACGTGTCACTTACCATAAGGCCGATATATGCGATAAAGACGCAATGCGCGCGGTCTTCGATAAGGTAAGGCCGCAGGTTGTCATACACACGGCAGGCATCGCCAGCGTAGATTACTGCGAGCGGAATTATCCGGAGGCGCGGAAGTCGAACGTATTCGGCACCCGGGCCATGGCGGAGTTATGCGCGGAATACGGCGCAGAGATGGTCTTCGTATCAACGAACGCGGTGTTTGACGGCAAGTCCGCCCCTTATTCGGAGGACGATAAGCCCTCACCCATCAACAAATACGGTGAAATGAAACTGGAAGGGGAAAAGATCGTCAGGGAAAGCGGCTTGAAATTCCTGATCGTGAGGCCGATATTGATGTATGGCTGGAATAACAAAAATGAGCGGTCGAATCCCGTTACCTGGTTGATCCAGAAGCTTGGCCGCGGCGAAGGAGTGAAGATGGTGAACGATGTCTTCGAAAATCCGTTGTTAAATACCAGTTGCGCCGAGATAATATGGGCCCTTATAAGATCGGGAAAGGAAGGGCCCTATCATATAGCCGGGAAGGATGTCTTGAACCGGTATGAATTTGCCCTCCTTGTGGCGGATATCTTTGGGTTAAGCCGTGCCCTCATCAGCCCCGTTTCAAGCGCCGCATTCAAAGACTTGGCGCCTCGTCCGAGCAACACGAGCTATAACACCGCCAAGATCGAAAGAGAACTGGACATAAGGCTTTTGACCGTAAAAGAAGGGCTGGAATTAATGAAGAAATCAGCCCAAGGATGATATGCCAAAGGTAAGCGTAGTTATACCCGCATATAACTGCGAAAGGTTCATAGCTGCCGCCGTCAATAGCGTGCTGGGGCAGTCTTATAAAGATTACGAATTGATCGTCGTGAATGACGGCTCGACGGATTCCACGGAAAATGCCCTTTCCGAATTCCGTTCAAGGATCACCTATATATACCAAAAGAACGGGGGCCCGGCAAATGCCAGGAACACGGGAGTTTTAGCCGCGAAGGGGGAGTATGTGGCATTTTTGGACCAGGATGACGCGTGGCTGCCCGATAAGCTGCGGATGCAAATCGATCTTTTTGAGAAGAAGGGGTCGTTGGGCCTTGTGTATGCCGACGAATACATGTTAAAAGACAGTTCCTTTGACATTTACGGCCCCGAGAACTTGCGGACTTTTCAATTCAGGCCCCCGCACAGGGGAAAAGTCTTCAAATACCTGTTTGCGCAAAATTTCATTCCCACATCTTCGGTGATGGCGCGAAAAGAGTGTTTTAGCAAAGTCGGCCTGTTCAACCCGGCGCTTGTCCCGATAGAGGACTACGACAGATGGCTGAGGATCGCGGCTTTTTACGAGGTCGATTTTATCGACAGGCCTTTAGTGAGATACAGGGACCACGCCGCCACATTCCGAAAGGACGACGTAAGGACTTTTACCAATATCGTCAATACCCTTAAGGGTGTTATCGCGGATTACCCGGATCTCAACGGCCTCATCGACAGGAGGGGAAGAGGGGAGCTGTCGAGGTTCCATGTTATTTTAGGAAGAAGGCATTTCCGCAGGAATGACCCGGGAAAAGCGCGGGAAAATTTTAAGTCCGCATTGAAGGTGTCGGGATTTCCGTCCTTCATTTTGTATGTTTTCATGTCCCCCGCTTATGCGCACCTCAGGGGAATATTCATTAAACTGGCATCAAGGTTCCGGCTGCGCATCAGGCACACCCGAAGGAAGGTAAATACATGAAAAAAGTCTTAGTCACGGGAGTCAGCGGTTTTACGGGAAGGTATTTTGTCGATCTCGCCGGCAAGATGAGGCCGGGGACGGTGAAGATCTTCGGGGTAGATAAAAAGTGTTTCCCGGGCAGCCCGGAGAATTTTAAATTCATAAGATCGGACCTCTTGGACAAGGGGAGCATCTCGAAGATCATAGGCGATACACGGCCCGATTATATTTTGCACCTATCGGCATTGCTTTTCAGCAAGGATCATGAAGACCTGCTGAAATATAACGTACTTGCGACGAAGAACATCTTTGACGCAGTGATCGAGAAGGGGTTATCTCCACGAATATTGGTTATCGGCACCTCCGGCGAATATGGGATAAGCAGCCGGAATATACCGCTGAAAGAGACAGGCCCTTTAGCGCCTATAACGCCTTACGGCCTCAGTAAGGCGGCTCAGACGCTTTTGGCGCTGCAATACCATCAAGGATACGGCTTGGACATAGTCATCGCGCGGCCTTTTAACCTGATAGGCCCGGGCCAGACATCACAGCTGGTTTGCGGTTCGATCGTCAACCAGATCAAGGATATGGGCCCGAAAGGGCGCAGGAAAGGCAGATTGCTGATAGGGAACCTTCATACCAGCAGGGATTTTATAGACGTAAGGGACGCGGTCAGGGCTTATTGGATGCTTATGGCATGCAAGAAACCGGTCGCGGGGGAGATATTTAACGTAGGCAGCGGGAAACCGCATTCGGTGCGGGAGATCGTGAAGATTCTTTCCGGCCTTTGCGGAAGGAAATTTTCGGTCGAGCAGCGGAAAGACAAGGTCATGAAGAAAGACATACCGGCGCAGACAGCGGATATTACCAAGATCAAGGCATTGACGGGATGGAAACCGGAGATCCCGATAGGCGCATCCCTTATGGATATGTACCTTAATACGCCGTGATGGATATCGCTATCGTGACTCCCACGCTGAATTACGGCGGCGGGGAGAGACAAGTTGAATTTCTGGCGTCAGGGTTGGCCGGCAGCGGGCACTCGGTAAGAGTCTACTGTTTCTTCGACGACGGCCCGATAGCGTACAGGTTGGCCGGAAAAGGCATAAAGGTCCACAGGCTATATAACCGGGCCGTCACCGGGGCCGGTCCTGGGAAAAAAGTCGGCGCGCCCGCGGAAGACACCGGCGTTTTCAGGAAAAGCGGCGATACCGTCGACAGGTTAAGGCGGCTTGCCAACGAATGCCTCGCGGCTTTAAAATTATTTGCCGCCTTTGCGAAAAAAAGGCCGGATGTCGTCCATCTATACCAGAACCAGACCAAGATGGCTGTCCTTGCCGGCAGGATGGCCGGCGTAAAAAGGATAGTCTATACCGAAACGTCCCTTATCGGGGATTGGCTTTCGCCTTCCCAATTGTCGGTTATGAGGTTTTTTTGGAGGCGATGTGATGCTATAATAGCCCTCTCGGAATCCATGAAACGGCATATGGTAGCCCTCGGCGCCGCGGTTACGGGAAAAGTATACGTCGTACCGACCATGCTCCCTTCTCCCGGAAAGAATGAGATAAAGCCCGTTGAGGGGAAGAGGGATGTAACCGTAGGCATAGTCGGAAGGCTTACCCCGGAAAAGGGGCACGTATTTTTTTTAAAGGCCGCCGAGTTGATAAATAAACAACGCAGTAATATCAAATTCATTATCGCGGGGCAGGGCTATCTGAAGAACGAGCTAAGCGTCCTCATCGAAAAAAACGGCCTGGCCGCAAATACAGAGCTTACCGGCGCGTTTAAGGATATCTCCGATATTATGTGCCGCATCGATATACTTGTGCTTTCTTCCCTGACAGAGGGAGCGCCGTTGGTCCTGCTGGAAGGCATGGCTTACGGCAAACCTGTAGTCGCCGCCAATGTGGGGGGAGTAAGCGAACTGGTAGTTGAAGGCAAAACGGGTTTTTTGGTCGCTCCTAAAGACCCTGAGGCATTGGCTGATGCCATACTTAAGCTTGCCGGGGATACGCAAATGAGGAAGAGATTCGCTGAGGCAGCGATCAACCGGTTCACGGAGAGATATTCCTCCGGGAAGCTTATCCCGGAAATAGAATCGATATACCGCGGAGGCACGAATTAAAATGAAGGTATCCGTCATTATACCTGTTTATAACGAAGCAAAGACAATAAAAGAGATCTTGAAAAAAGTCACGGATAGCGATGTCGTCGACGAGATAATCATAGTCGACGATTTTTCTAAGGACGATACCATGAAGATACTGGAAAGCCTGTCCCTTAAAGGGGTGAAGATATATTCTCATGATAAAAACCGCGGAAAGGGAGCGGCTATCCGTACAGGCCTCAAAAATGCGTCCGGCGACATAATAATTTTCCAGGATGCGGACTTAGAATATGATCCGGGGGATTATCCTAGGCTCGTGAAACCCATCAAAGAAGGCAAAGCGGATGTTGTATATGGTTCGAGGTTCCTGAATAGAAAAGACCTTTTCCATTGCAAAAAGGTCTTTTATCTGACGCATTTTATAGGAAATAAATTTCTTAATTTTATGGTGATGCTTCTTTACGGGGCAAGACTTACAGATATGGAGACTTGTTATAAGGTCATAAAAAAAGAGATATTGAACGGAATAGACTTAACTGCCAGGGGATTCGAAATAGAGCCTGAAATAACCGCAAAATTGCTGAGAAAAGGGGTAAAAATATACGAGGTCCCCATTTCCTATGTTCCGAGAGATTATCAGGAAGGCAAAAAGATCTCATGGCGGGACGGCTTAAAGGCATTATATGTGCTCGTAAAATACAGGGTGGGGAAATAGATGCCCAAAGTCGTTTTTGATACGCTTACTTTCATGTCAAGGCTCGAGCGTTTGAAGTCCTGGTTTTACAAAAAGATCGAGCCATACCTCGGAGAGAGGATCCTGGAGGCGGGATGCGGGACCGGGAACCTGACTTCTTACCTGTCGGGCAAACAGCTGGTGCTGGCAGTAGACAATGACTCCGACATGCTGGATGAATGCAGGAGCAGGTTTTCGGATAATCCGAACGTAAAATTCCTAAGATACGACTTAACCGACCCGTCGATAACAAAGCTTTCGGAAAATAACCTGGATACGGTCGTTTGCGTCAATACCCTCGAACACATAAAGGATGACGAGGCGGTTTTGAGGAATTTCAATTCCGTATTAAGCGAAGGCGGCACCCTTATCTTGCTGGTACCCGCCTTCCAATCTTTATACTGCAGCCTTGACAGGGCGGCAGGCCACTACAGGAGGTACAGCCTGCCAGAGGTATCGGAAAAGATAGAAAAATGCGGTTTTACCGTCGATAAGAAGATGTATTTTAATTTTTTCGGGCTGATCGGGTGGTTCTTCAACGGGAAGGTCTTGAAAAAAGAAAAGATCTCCACCAGGCTGTTGAGGATGTTTAATTTCTTGACTCCGTTGCTGGATTTTTTCGAGAACCTGATAGGGCCTCCTATAGGCTTATCCATCATATTGGTATGCAGGAAGAGGGAATGAAGGTCTTATTTTTCCACAGGAACGCGGAATGGATGGGGATCGAATATCTTTCGAGCGCCCTGAAGAGGGCGGGGCACGACACCGAACTGCTCTTCGACCCCGGTTCCGGCGACGTGGAGTACAAGTTTAATATCATTGAAAGGTATTTCGACGTTTCCGGTAAAATGATAAAAAAGGCGAAGGCCTATAAACCCGACCTCATAGCGTTCTCTTGTTTGACCAATTTATACCCCTGGGTCTCCAAGATGGCTTCCCTGCTGAAGAAAGAAATGGCTGTGCCTATCATTGCGGGAGGCCTTCATCCCACCATTCTGCCTGAGTTCGTCATAAAAAACCCCGATATAGACATGATATGCGTCGGTGAAGGCGAAGAGGCCCTGGTAGAATTGGCGAATAGCATGCAAAACGGTAAGATAGACTATTCGATAAAAAATATCTGGTTCAAGAAGGACGGGGAGATCGTCCGGAACCCGCCGAGGCCCCTGATGCAAGACCTGGACTCCCTGCCTTTCCCGGACAAGGATATGTTCAGGCGGTACGGATGTTTTTCGGACAGGCTTTACGTCATGACCGGCAGGGGATGCCCGTACCAATGCACATATTGTTTCAATTCTTACTACAGGAAATTGTTGAACCAGCCGGGCCATTCTTATACCCGCCGCAGGAGCGTCGGAAGGGTGATAGAAGAGCTTAAATATTTTAAGTCCAGGTACCGCATCAAGGAGGTCTTCTTCTATGACGATGTCTTCACAATAAATGACGAATGGATCAAGGACTTTGCCGCCAGGTATAAGAAGGAGATAGGCTTGCCTTTCAAGGTCCTGGTGCATCCCAAAAATGTAAAAAAAGACATTATGATACTCTTGAAAGAAGCGGGGTGTATTTATGTGGATATCGGCTTGGAGTCCGGGAGCGAGGATGTAAGGTATAAATTGCTGAAAAGGAACATGAGCAACGACGATATCATTAATACGGCCAGGGTCCTGAAGGAGGTAGGGATCAAGTTCTGCACATTGAACATAGTCGGTTTCCCGACCGAGACGACCGAACAGATGTGGGAGACTTATGAGTTAAATAGGAAGATAAAACCCGACGGGACCATCGTGTCGATTTTTTACCCCTTTCCGAAAACAGAGCTGGCGGATTTCTGCGCTGAACGCGGGTTCATAAAAGAAGGCGAATATGAAAAGATCTGTAACGGCGAGGGAGGGTATAAACAGGGGTCTCTTATCAGGGATATAGACGAGAAAGAGGCCTTGAGGCTGCAAGTGTTGATCCCTTTCCTGACGAGAATGCCGGCGTTTTTGCACCCAGCGATCAAGAGGATCCCGATCAACGGCTTCACCAGGATCATTTCCATACCGTTCCTTTCCGTTCCCAGGAACGCCTATATACGCATTAAGGAATCTTTGGTCATGTTCGTGAAATCCCATTGGAATTACCTGTGGGTATGAACAGATGAATGTTTTACTGGTAAAGCCCTATAACCTTAGCGATCATATCCAGCCTTCCCTGGGCCTGGGCTATTTAGCCGAGTCGTGCAGGAGGGCCGGGCATAATGTGACGATACTCGATTGCATTAAAAAGGGCATGAAGGCGGATGCCTTGATCCATATGGTCAAAGAGGTAAAGCCCGACGTCGTCGGTTTCCAATGCTATACGTTCGATCTGAAATTCGTCAAGGAGGCCCTGGAAGGATGCAAAAACCTGAAGCCAGGCTTGATAACTGTCCTGGGCGGGCCGCATCCTTCTGCCGCCCCCGAAGAGAGCTTTAAGTATTTCGGCGCTTCTTTGGATTTTATCTTCGTAGGGGAAGCCGAAAAAGGCCTTCCTATGTTGCTGGAAAGGCTGGAAAGAAAAGGACCCCGGGACCTTTCGGATATCCCCGGGTTAGGATGGAGAGAGGACGGCCGTGTTCGCATAAATCCCCAGATATTCGTTGAAGACCTGGACAGCTTGGGCATGCCGGCATGGGACCTTATCCGGCCCGAGGAATATCCCGAATGCCAGCACGGCGCCGTTTTCCGGAAGTTCCCCATAGCGCCTATAATGGTCACCCGCGGTTGCCCTTTTTCCTGCACGTTTTGCGCGGGGAACATAATAGGGGGGAAAAAGATACGGAAACATAGCGTGGATTTCATTCTCGGGCAGATCAAGTATCTGTATGATAAGCATGGCATACGGGAATTCCATATTATAGATGATAACTTTACTTTTGACAGGGCCTACGCAAAGGAATTACTGCGGAAACTCGCCGATCTGCACTTGGATATAAGCTGGGCAACTCCAAACGGGGTCCGCATAGACTGTCTGGACGAAGAAATGCTTGTGCTGATGAAAAAAAGCGGCCTTTACCTTATTTCATTAGGGATAGAATCAGGCTCAGACAGGGTACTTGCCTTAATGAAGAAAGGGACCACCACCGATAAGATACGGAAGGGGATAGATATGATCCGCCGGTTTAAGATAGATGTGGCGGGATTTTTTATCGTGGGCTTCCCGGGTGAGAAAGAAGAGGATATCAGGAAAACGATACGTTTTTCGCTTGATCTGGGTTTGATCAGGGCGAATTATTTTACATACCTGCCTTTTCCCGGCACGGCCAGTTATAAGAAATTGGCTTCAGGGGGGAAATTGGGCGGCGTTGACTGGGACAGGTTTTATTTTATGAGCGCCCCGTACGCGGGAGACGGCTTGAGCCAAAAACAGGTCAAATCTTTGCAGCGCGAAGCTTTCTTAAGATTTTATATGCGGCCGGGAATAATGATAAAGAACATATTGGCGATCAAGTCTCCGCGGCATTTCAAGTTCCTCCTGAAGAGGTTCTTCCATTGGGTCATCATGACATGAAAAAAGTGATATCGATCGCCTTGGCGATCTTTGCCATTGCCCTGTTGCCGCGGCTTTATGTAGCCCTTTCTGACAGGCAGGTCTTTACACCCGACTCCATTTATTACAACGGACTCGCCGGGAACATTCTCGAGGGCAAGGGATTCAGCGTGGGCGGGAAGCCTACCACTTTCAAAGAGCCGTTTTATCCTTTTTTTCTGGCGGCGGTATATCATATATTCGGCAATAACTACGCGGCCGTTAAAGTTATCCAGGCGATCATAGGCGCGCTGACATGCGTAATAATTTTTATGATAGCAAGGCGATTATTCGACGCCAAAACAGCCGTTTTGGGCGCGTTGATAGGCTGTTTTTATCCGGCATTTATTAGAACTACGGAACTTATGATAACAGAGCTCCTTTATACTTTTTTGCTTATCTCTATCATATTCTTCCTTCTAAGGTATATCCAGGGCGGCGGTTATGGGAATTTGGCCTTTTGCGGGGCCGCGCTGGGGATAGCTTCGCTCACGCGCTCTGTTATAGTCCTGCTTCCCGTTTTTATCCTTCTGTTGGCGGGAAAGATCTTTCTCTCCCAGGCCCGCAGCGTCAAAAAGTATATTATAAGCGCGGCCATCCTGCTTGCTTTTTTTATACTGCCGATAGCTCCCTGGACCGTCAGGAACTGGAAAGTGGCCCATCGTTTTATCCCCATTTCCACCACGATGGGAATAGGGCTTTATAGCTCATATGTGCCCAAAGAGGGGAAATTATACGGCTTTATCGCCAGTGATGAAGTCGTGGAAAAGTCCAGGTCATTAGGATCTGAGGCCGCGCAAAGCGATTTCCTGGCAAAAGAGGCGCTAAAATATATAAAAAACAACCCTCTCCGCGTTCTAAAACTGGAGGTACTAAAAACCGTTTACTTCTGGAGCGTCTTCGATTGGGAGATCCTGGGTAACGGCGTGTATAATTACATGTATGCGTTCATTATGCCGTTTTTCATCTTAGGCATATTCGTTAATTCCAAAAGGTCCTGGGAGCTGGCCCCGGTCTATCTGCCTATTATCTATTCTTTTTGCGTTTCTTTGGTGTTCTACGGTTCGCCGAGGTTCCGCCTGCCTATCGAGCCGTATATTATCATGATCGGCGCCGCGGGAATTTTCCATTTTATCCGCAGGTCCAGGAATAAGATTCTTCCCGGCCTATTAATAAGCGGTTACTTTATGTTGAACGTATGTTTTTATGCGGCCTCATATGAAACAAAAGTGTTCTTCAGGTCCATATTCCAAAAGATAGGGCTCTGGTAGATGTTAAATGAAGAGTTGAAGGATAAATTGGCTTGTCCGGGCTGTTTGGGGGACCTGTCATTCGGCGAAGGGGACTTTACTTGTAATAAGTGCCGCAGGAAATACCCTGTGGTCGACGGCATCCCTGTACTGATAAATGAGGACAAAAGCTTATTCAGGATAAAGGATTTCCTGGGCAGGTCTTCGACTACCATCGAGTTAAGCGGCTTTAATAAAGGGTTACTGAGGAAGATATGGAGCAGGGTCACCCCGGAGCTTACCCTTAATATTTACAGCAAAAGAAATTTCAAAAAATTCATCAAAGAGGCATGTGATTCCGCGGCGAGGCCCGCGATATTGGTCATCGGGGGAGGAGTTTTGGGCTCGGGCCTGGCGGAAATTACCAAAAATGACAAAATAGTGCTCATCGAGAGCGACGTTTCTTTCGGCCCGCGGACGCAAATAATTTGCGACGCGCACAACCTGCCGTTCGTCGATTCTTCCCTCGACGGAGTGATCGCGCAGGCAGTGCTCGAGCATGTCACGGACCCGTACAAATGCGTAAGCGAGATATACCGCGTCTTGAGACCGAAAGGGCTTGTGTATAGCGAAGTCCCTTTTATGCAGCAAGTCCATATGGGGAGATATGATTTTACAAGGTTCACCGATTTGGGGCACAGGAGGCTTTTTAGGAATTTCGAGGAGATAGAAAGGGGCGTAGCCGGAGGGCCTGCCAGCGCCCTGGCGTGGAGCCTCAGGTATTTTTTTGTGAGTTTTACCGACTCCCGTTTAATCAAAAAGATATTAAGCGCGTTCTCTATTTTCGCGTTCTTTTGGATCAAATATTTCGATTTTTGTCTTGTAAAAAAGGCCTCTTCCGCCGACGCGGCCGGAGGGTTCTATTTCCTCGGGAGAAAAAGCGATAAGACCGTGACGGATACCGAAATAGTCTCGCTCTATAAGGCAAAGGGCAAAGGATCTTGAATAAAATAGCGATATTTGCATATATTTTACTGGGGATCGCCCTCGGCTTTATTTTGACGTTTTATACCGCCGGTTTATTCGTTCTATCCCTTTTTTTGGCGTCACTGCTCGTAATAAAACTGTTTGTTAGAAAGGAATCTTCAGGTTTCCTGATAAAACTTTTCATCATAAGTTTTATCCTCAGGGCGGTAATGTGCCTGGTCAATTATAATGTAGGCCTCGAGCCTCCTTTCTGGGGAGGAGATACCCAGCCTGACGCCGCAGTCTACAACGTTAACGCTTTTTATATCGCTCATTTGCTGAAGGATAATCCCGCGGAAGAAAGTCTTGCCAGGGCCAGGGACCCGTTCTTGGACAGGATGCTTGATAAGACGCGATACTTCCATGACAACAGGCTGCCTGACCTCGGCGGATACCAATTCGACAGCAATGTTTTTGGGTTGGGGGTTTTGTATGCGTGGCTCGGCTATGCGCCGGTCGCGGCTAAAATGACCAACAGCCTTATTTGCTGCTTAAGCATTATTCTCGTGTATTTGATCTCCCGCCGGCTCTTTGGAGAGGAGAAGCCCTCGCGTATCGCCGCCGTCATTTTTGCGTTCTTCCCGTCTATTTTCTACTGGTCTGTCACGGGTTTACGCGACAGCGTCAGTAATTTTTTGCTTTTGGCTTATTTATTATTCCTTGTCAAACTGATCGCGGAAAAGAAGTTTAAATATATATTCTGGGCCCTGTTTTTTATATATTTATCGAACCTCTTCAGGACTAAGTTATCAATATCATTATTGGCAGGATTGGGCGTGGTTTCTGTATTCAGCCTTCTAAAAGCGCTTAAGGTAGGGAAAAACACTATTCTAAGGGTATCTTTGATCTTCGCCGTATATTTTATCTTAGTGTTTGTATTTGCGGATAGGACCGTGATAACCTCAAAGATCGTAAATACCGCTAATTTCATAGCCCGTGTTAACCTTGCCCAGGTCGTTTCTGAGGGGGCATTCCATCCTTCTCAGACAAATTACAGGATATATTCAGATCTGGTTTACCAGCAGGGTAAGCTGACGCCCGGAGACGTCTTTTCTTTCGGATACCTGGCGACTATCCTAAAAGCGATCTTATATTTTTTCTTTGCGCCGTTCCCGTTCGGGAACTGGACCTTGAGCTTCCTGCCTTTTTATCCGCAGGTCATTTATTGGTATTTAATGGCCCCGTTCGCCGTAAGGGGATGGCTGCTTTTCTTAAAGAAAGATAAATATGCCTCGCTTGCCGTCACGGCTTTACTCTTGATACTTATCCTGCCTGCCGCTCTTTTCGAAAGCAATATAGGGACTGCTTTCCGGCATAAGGATATGTTTATGCCTGTCGCTTTCATGTTCGCGGCTTATGCCCTTACAAGACAGCAGGCGGTCAATCGCTGCTAATGAAGAACATCCTGTATATAACTTATGACGGATTATTGGACCCGGTCGCGAAATCCCAGGTCTTGCCGTACCTGTCGGGATTGTCGAAAAAGGGATTTCTTGTTTCCGTCATCAGTTTTGAGAAGGAAAACAGGACAAGAACAGGAAAAGACGCTGACAGGACAAGGGCGGACCTGGAAAGAAATAACGTTTTTTGGAAAGCGTTAAAATACCACAAATCCCCGCCGGTCCCCGCGACTATTTTTGATATTATAACGGGTTTTTATTCGGCATTGTCGGGTCCCCGCAGGGACGATCTTGGGCTCATACACGCCAGGGGATACATTCCGGCCCTGTTGGGGGTTTCACTGAAATGGGTCAGCGGTAAAAAACTTATATTCGACATGCGGGGCTTTTGGCCGGACGAGAAAGTCGACGCGAAGGCCTGGAGGGAAGACAGCCCGATCTACGCTTTATTCAAGAAGATCGAAAGGATGCTCATAAACAGAAGCGACGAGATCGTTGTCTTGACCGTGGCCGCAGAAAAATACCTGAGGAAGGATTTCCCCGGGGCCGCAATTTCGGTAATCCCGTGCTGTGTAGATACCGGGCTCTTTGCGCCGAAACCGCGGGGGGATATCATACCCGATAAGGCAAAAGACAGGTTCATTTTGATATATTTAGGCAGCACGGGGACCTTTTATGATCTGGACGGGATGGCCCTATTTTTTAAGGCCTTAAAAAACAAGAATCATAAGGCCTATTTCTGGCTGGTCACGAACTCGGCGGTCAAAGATGTCGAAGGCGTCATGTTTGGACACGGTATAGACAGGAATGATTTTGCGGTAACCAATTTAGATTACAGGGATATCCCGTCTGCCTTATCAGGCTCGGACCTGTCCATAATGTTCTATAAACGCCGGCTTTCCTCTCGGGGTTGTTCCCCCATAAAGTTTGCCGAAAGCTTGTCTTGCGGCTTGCCCGTAGTCATTAATTCCGGAATCGGCGATACGGAGGAGTTCATAAACAAAGAAAAAGTAGGCGTGATCGCGGATGTTTCAAGCCCCGGAGGGGTCGAAAAGGCCGTCGAAAAAGCATCGGAATTATTATCGGAAGGGGAAGACCTCAGTAAAAGATGCAGGTTTGCGGCGGAAAAATATTTTTCACTCGAATATGCAGTTGATAAGTACAGCATGATTTATCGAAGGTTATTGTGAAATGAGGATATTATTTTGGGTCCCATATCCGCACGAGGGAGCAAGCAACAGGTATAGGATAGAGCAGTACCTCCCTTATTTAAAAAAGGAAGGCATATCCGCCGACATCCATCCCTTTTGGAACAGCGCCGCATTCAAGGTT
This sequence comes from Candidatus Omnitrophota bacterium, assembly GCA_041653595.1. NCBI lineage: Bacteria > Pseudomonadati > Candidatus Omnitrophota > Candidatus Omnitrophota bacterium. The sequence goes on from JBAZFB010000005.1 coordinate 48,337, forward strand.
TTATATGAAAAGGGGAACTATTTAACGAAAATATTTTTCTTTTTAACGGGGACAGCCTACCGCTTTCTGGACATATTCCGGCTGCCCCGGTACGACGTCGTTTTTATACACAGAGAGGCTTTTCCGCTCGGCAGCTGTTTCTTCGAATCGGTTGTGAGTTTTGTCAGAAAACCGGTAATATTCGATTTTGATGACGCAATATTCCTGCCTTTTACCAGCCCGCAGAATAATTTTGTAGAAAAGTACAAAAAACCGCAGAAAATAGCCAAGATAGTGGAACTTAGCGACTACGTGATAGCCGGAAATGACTATCTGGCCGAATTTGCGCTGCGCCATAACCGGTATGTTTCCGTGATACCCACTCCCGTCGATCTGGATAAGTATTATCCGGCCGCCAGGGACATCCGGGAAAAAGTGGTCGTTGGCTGGATAGGCAGCGTCACAACGATGGATTTCTTAAGACCGATGGCCGGCGTATTTGCGAAGTTATCGGAGCGGTTTCCCAATGTCGAATTTAAGATAGTCGGCGGGGATCTCGATAACGGTAAAATTCCGGGCGTGATCTGCGTGCCATGGTCGCTTGAAGAAGAATTAAGCCAATTGAGGACGTTTGATATAGGGATAATGCCCATGCCGGATAACGAATGGACAAGAGGGAAATGCGGGTTTAAGGCTATCCTGTATATGAGCATGGCAATACCTTCGGTATGCTCTCCGGTGGGCATGAACAAGGAGATAATAGCGGACGGGGTTAACGGTTTCTTGGCTTATGACGAAGATCAATGGCTAAAAAAACTCACTCTATTGATCGAAGACTCCGGGCTTAGGAAGAGAACGGGGATTGAAGCGAAAAAGACGGTGGAAGAAAGATATTCGGTTAAGGTAAATGCGCCTAAATTTATAGCTGTTTTAAAAGAAGCTTATAATAAAAACAGGCAGGGCCAAATATAATGTGCGGTATTTGCGGGATCGTCGATCATAGAGGGGGCGGTATTACCGGAGAAAAGACGATAAATGATATGTGCAGGGAATTGAGGCACAGGGGCCCGGATGACGGGGGTATTTATCTGAACAGCGGGATGCCTTCCGTAGCCCTGGGCCATAGGAGACTAAGCATCATTGATCTGTCCCAGGCAGGCCACCAGCCGATGAGCAATGAGGACGGGTCGGTCCAGCTGGTCTTTAACGGAGAGATATATAATTACAAAGATCTAAAAGATGAACTGAAAATGAGAGGGCATATATTCAAGTCTGATTCAGACACCGAGGTCATGGTACATCTTTACGAGACTTACGGAGAGGAGTGCGTAAGGCATCTCCGCGGCATGTTTGCTTTTGCGGTATGGGATGAAAAAAAGAAAACCCTTTTTTTGGGGAGAGACAGGATAGGGAAAAAGCCGCTTCTTTATTGTCGATCAGGGAATATTTTTTGTTTTGGGTCTGAATTTTCATCAATTTTGGCAAGCGGTTTAATCAATAAAAGTATAAATCTCAAGGCGGTTAATTATTATATGAATTTCGGTTATGTGCCGGCCCCGTTCACGATCTATAACGGCATCTTTAAGCTTCCGGCGGCGCATACCTTGACATTGAAAGACGGAAATATCCGCCTGGAACGGTACTGGCAGGTTGATTATTCCGGCAAAATAAATATTTCGGAAGAAGAGGCCTCGGAGGAAGTCTTAAGATTGCTCAAAGAAGCGGTAAAAATCAGGTTATACAGCGATGTGCCCTTGGGGGCCTTCTTAAGCGGAGGAATCGACTCAAGCGCGGTAGTAGGCCTGATGAGCCAGGTATCCGGCGCTAAAGTAAAGACTTTTTCAATAGGTTTTGAGGAATCCGATTACAACGAGCTTAAATACGCAAGGATGGTCGCGGGAAAATTCGCGACGGAACATCACGAGTTTATCGTGAAACCTAACGCACTTGAGATCCTTCCTTTGTTGGTAGAAAGGTACGGGGAACCTTATGCCGACTCCTCCTGTATACCTACTTATTACGTCTGCCGGGAGACAAGGCGGTTCGTGACGGTAGCCCTGAACGGCGACGGCGGCGACGAGGCATTCGGAGGGTATGAGAGATACCAGGCAATGCTGATCTCGGAAAACCTGCAAAAATTACCCATTTATTTAAGAAACATGATAAGCGGGTTAGCGGGCATCCTGCCCGATTCTGTAAACCAAAAAGATACGCTCAGGCGGTTAAAGAGATTTTTAGGCAGCGCGGGGCTGCCGGCGGGAGAGAGGTACCTGAGGTGGGCAGGTATCCTGGGGGAGGTCCGCCCGGATGAGTTGTATTCGGACGAGTTTTTAAAAGAGACCCGTTCAGCCGGTCCTTTAGCTATCCTGGAACCGTACTTAAACTGCCCCGGCAAACCGGATCTGCTGGACCGCCTTCTTTTGGCCGATACCTCGACGTACCTGCCCGATGACCTGCTGGTCAAGGTTGATATAGCCAGTATGGCTAACTCCCTCGAAGCAAGGTCTCCGTTCCTCGACCATAAACTCATCGAGTTCGCCGCAAAGCTGCCTTCCGATCTTAAGATCAGGGGGGCCGCAAAGAAATACATCCTGCGAAAGGCCGTCAAAGGGCTGCTTCCGGAAGAAAATATCCGCAGGAGAAAGATGGGGTTCGGCATGCCGGTCGGGCAATGGTTCAGAGGGGAACTCAAAGGTTTCTTATGCGACACAGTGCTTTCCGCGGCCTCTCTTAAAAGGGGGTATTTTAAACCCGGTGCGGTAAAGAGGATGGTCGAAGACCATATCTCCGGGAAAAAAGATTACGCTTTCCAGTTATGGGCGATCTTGATGCTCGAATTGTGGCACAAAAAATTCATGGATTCCGCGATATGAAAAAATGCAGATACTGGCTGCTGGGCTGCGCAGCCGTTTTGGCCGTAACAGCGCTCCTCCTTAACCTGGAGGTCACGACCTTACAGGGAGTAAATTATAAAGTCCGCACCGTTAAGCTGCCTTTATACCTAAAATTACTGGATTTCTATGACAGGCATTATAATTATGGGGTCCTGGCGAAGAAGATAGTCTCGGGCGCCAAAAGCGACGAAGATAAGGCGATGAAGATATTTGAATGGACACGCGCAAACATAAGGGACAATCCGAAGGAATTACCCATAATAGACGATCATGTCTGGCATATCATTATAAGGGGATACGCGGTTGACGACCAGTTCCAGGATGTTTTTACCACCCTTTGTAACTACGCAAACATCAATTCCTTCTTTTATGACGTATATTCAGAAACGGGGGAGGGGAGGAAACCTTTGTCGTTCGTGAACTTAAGGGGTACGTGGGCCGTTTTTGACGTCTATAACGGCGTTTATTTCGTGAACAAAAAAGGCCAGATAGCCGGCATTTCAGACTTATCCGGGGGAGACTGGAAAGCCGTCAGCGGCATTAAAAGAGATATCCCCGGTAACTATGACAAGTTTTTCAAAAATTTAAATTCTATAAACTTTCAGAAATGGAGGCTAAGCAGGGGCGCGATCCAATCTCCGCTTAGGAGATTTATGTATTTCATGAAAAAACCGGTCAGCACGGACTAGGCTTTTATGTTTCGAAATAGGTCCAGGAGGGCCTTCTTGCATTTTTCTATGTCGAGGTCATTTTCTACAAATCTTGCCGCGTTCTCTACGATCTTTTCCGTCCCTTTTTTGTCGGAATGGATCTTAAGGATAGCTTTAAATATCTCTTCCGGGTCCAATTTTTTGATGAGTATCCCGCTTTCGCCGTCTTTTACCCATTCGCGTATAGAAGGGATATCGTAGGCAATTACCGGGACCCTGCAGGCCATCGATTCTGCTATACTTGAAGGCGTGCCGTCGAAAGAGGAGATAGATACGGTGCAATCCGAAGCGCAATAAAGTAGGGGCATTTCTTCATAGGCCCTTTCTCCCGTAAAGATCACATTATTTTCAATCCCGATCTTACGGGCGAGCTCTTTGATATAGTTTAAATATCTGGTATCGGCGACATAAGTATGCAGCATCAAAACGATGTTAGGTATTTTGTCCTTCAATAAAGGGACCGACTTGACCAGCAGATCTACATTGGTATATGTGACCAGCCTTCTGGGGCAAAAAACCACGAATTTACCCGTTAGATCCAAGTCTCTTTTTATCTGTGCGGTATCGTACCTGTTATTGAACATCTTTAAGTCAACGCCTAAGCCGATATCGCCCATGATAACGACTATCTTTTTGCCGGGTATGCCGTTTTCAAGCAAATGTTGTTTGTGATCCTTACAGCCGACGATTATCATATCGCTTGTTTTGAAGATAAATTTCGCCATTAGTTTATTATGTATTAAATATCTTAGCCAATTCGTAGATCTATGGCCGTATATGTCTATGCCCCCCAAAATAGTTATCATTTGGGGATGGAAACCGGAAAGCGCCGCTAATAAGCCGGGCGTTCCAAGAGCATAGTGGCATGTCAGCGCATCCGGTTTTATTCTTTTTATGATCTTTTTAAGTTCGAGGAGGTATTTTAAGAAAACGAAGGGGTTCTTATTGACGGGCTCAAAATGGGCTATTTCAGAGACATTTTTAATTGTATTGGCATACCTGTTATGATAAGATAACACATAAATTTGATGTCCCGCTTCGCCTAAAAAACGCAGCCACTTTTGGGTATGTGAGGTCAAAGGCTCTGCAATAAATAATATCTTCATCGGTACACCTAGTCTAAGTCTGGTTAATTTATTCTGTTAATGGCAACATTTTATCACAAAAGTCGATAAAACGGAACATATACGTCGAAGATGGATATGAAGGATAAAAAACAATTCCGCGTCCTGTTCGCCTCGCTGTTTAACGATGAGGCCTTGAATATAAGGCTGTTACATTCGATCGTCTACCATAAAGGTTACGATGCCCGGATGGTCTTTATCAAGAAATTCCCCATAAGGAACCAGAGAGGACAAGAGTACCTGAAAAAGTCGTTTTTACACGAACCGAATGAATTGACAGATGCAGAATTACAGATCTTTGCGGATTTCGTCGTAGATTATAAACCCGATGTAATAGCATTCAGCCTGGTATCATCGAACTTCGAGCTTTATAAGAAAATATATAGCAAGATCCGCGGCCTAGGCGATTTTACCATTATAATAGGGGGCTGGCAGGCATCCCTCAACCCCGAGCATACCATACAATATTGCGATGCGTTATGTATCGGCGAGGGAGACGAAGCCATATCCGAGGTCGTTGACAACTTGTTCAACGGCCGGCCGATCGACCATTTGCAGAATTTATGGGTCAATAAAGGCGGGGCTACGGTCAAAAATGGCGTGCGGCCTCTGGTTAAGGACCTAAACAGCAATCCCGTGCCGGTTTTTGATGATGAGACCGTATATTCCGTCGAAGACGGCAGTTTGATCCCGGGAGAGCCTTTTGTGAATAATGTCCGGTACGGCATCATGGCCAGCAGGGGTTGCCCCTATAAATGCACATATTGCTCCAATGAATACATGGCAAACAAGGTTTATCACCGGGACTGGTCTAGGACCAGGCACAGGAGCGTCAGCCACGTGCTGTCGGAACTGTCCGAGATCAGGGCGAGATTCCCGAAAATAGAAAGGATAGATTTCCTGGATGAAGTTTTTATCCCGGACAAGGCATGGTTGGAGGAATTTTGCGGCAAGTATCCGAAAGAGATCGCCCTGCCTTTTTACTGTTTTTTCTATCCCGGGACATGCTCAAGGGAGACGGCAAAAGCGCTGAAGGGAGCCATGTTGAACGGGGTATGGCTCGGCGTACAATCGGGCTCCGAGAGGATAAGGAGGGATATCTTCAAAAGGTTTTACCCAAATGAAAAAGTCCTGAAACAGGCGGAAGTATTCAAGGAATACGGCATAAATGTGAAATACGACTTCATTTTCGATAACCCGTTCGAAACATTCGAAGACTCGCTTGAAAGCATCAAACTTATCCTGGAGCTGCCCCAGCCGTTCTACCTTAACCTGTTTTCTTTAAAATATTTTCCAAAGACCGAAATAACCAGTATGGCCCTGGAGCGCGGGTTCATCACAGAAGCCGATACAGATGATTTTTATAAACCGCCTGAAGGCGTGCAATATTATAAAGTAAATATCGACGGGAGGGACAACGACGTTTCTTTTATCAACCGTTTGGCAATGTATATCTCTTTCCTGGCCCTGGAAGAGAAAGTAAACAAGAAAGATATAAACGAAATGGTAGACCGGTATTATGATAGCAGGGATCTGGGTCCTGTGACAAAATTACTGAATCCCTACCTTACCGCCTAAAGATGGATAAGTCCGGAATAACGGGGAAGACTTACGGGTTTCTATGGACAAGGCCGGATGTCTTAAAGCCGGTAGAAAAATGGCATTTCGACAGGATGCAGGATGTAATAGATGAGCCGATAGTAAGGGGGGAGATCGGCATAGATGTGGGCTCAGGCTGCGGTTTTGACAGTTTTATCATGGCAAGGGACAACCCCTCTGTCCGGATAGTCAGCATGGATATTTCGGACGGGGTATTTACGGAAAAAAAGATCACAGCCGGGCTTAATAATATTGAGATTGTCAAGGGTTCCGCTTTGGAGATCCCTTTAAACGGCGGGATATTCGATTTCGCCTATTCATTCGGCGTTTTGCACCATACCCCGGAACCTAGAAAAGGCTTAGCCGAGATCGCGCGGATTTTAAAGAAAGGCGCGCCTATTTTCCTGTATCTCTATGAAGACCATTCCGAGAACTTTTTTAAATATATGGCCATCAAATTGATCGATCTTCTAAGGATGCTCACGACAAGGGTCCCCAAGAGGGTCCTTTATTTATTGTGTTATGCGTTTTCGCCGGTCATTTATTTATTTTTTACCGTCCCTTCAAAAATATTGGGAATGTTTAAAGCAACGGAAAAGATAGCCGAGAATGTCCCTTTTAATTTTGGAAAGGGGCCATTCTCGTTGAGGGGCGACCTTTACGATAGATTCGGCGCGCCCATCGAGCATAGGTTCGGCAGGTCTGAATTAACGGGTCTTTTGGAAGAAGCCGGGTTTACAAGGACAAAAATTTCGAGGATGAAGGATACGGCCGGTTGGGTCTGCTGGGGGCATAAGAGAAAATGATCAAAAACGAAAATATTATCTGCATATCCAGCATAGACTGGGATTTCATCTGGCAGGGGCATCAAGAGATAATGCTGACTTTGGCCAAGAACGGCAATAAGGTGTTTTTCATAGAGAACACCGGGGTGCGGATGCCGGGAGTAAGGGACATCTCGCGCATTAAAAAGAGGCTCAAGAACTGGTTCAGGGGAGTAAAAGGAGTGAGAAAGGAATCCGCGAATCTTTACATCCTTTCGCCGCTGGTCGTGCCTTTCCCGTATTTCAGGCCTGCCCGATGGATCAACAGGATAATGATCTTATCCGTCCTTAAAAAATGGATGAAGGCGCTAAATTTCACAAACCCCATAATCTGGGTTTTTCTGCCCACCGCCCTTACCCTCGATTTAGTAAAACAGATCGATAGTAAATTATTGATATACTATTGCCTCGATAACCTTAAGTTGGTCTCGTCTACGGCAAAAAAAGTTGAACAGTACGAGAAGAAGATAATTAAAATGAGCGACGTCGTATTCGTGACCGCAGACAAGCTCTATGAATATTGCGCTCAGTTTAACGATAAAGTTTACAAGTTCCCGTTCACCGTAAATATCGATAAATTCGATAGAAGTAAAATAGATACAACTTATGTGCCTGAAGATATGAGGGATATTAAACGGCCGATAATCGGTTTTTCGGGCGGGGTGAGGAAATGGGTAGATACGGAATTGATAAAATTCCTGGCTGATTCACATCCCGGGTATTCTTTTGTTTTTGTAGGGCCTTTGCAGATGGACGTGGGAGAGCTTGCGCGGCTCAAGAATGTCCATTTTTTGGGGCAGAAAAACCACGATGAGTTACCGAATTACGTGAATAATTTTGACGTCGCGGTCATCCCGTATCTCGTGAACGATTTTACGGAATGTATTTACCCGGCAAAGTTGAACGAATACCTGGCCCTCGGGAAAAGCGTTGTTTCCACCGACCTCCCCGAGCTGAGGTCTCTGGGGAAAAGAGACGGCGGGGTGATCTACATAGCGGCCAATAAAGAGGAGTTCAGCTCCTGCCTTGGTAAGGCCTTGAAGGAACAAGATGATAGCGTCGTAGGAAAAAGGGTTTCCTATGCCCGCGAAAACAGCTGGGAGAACCAGATAGAGCAGATGAGCTCCATAATAGAGAAAGCCATCGAGAAAAATATGCTTCAAAACGAAGCCAACTGGAAAGAGAGATTACTTATTTTTTATCATACGGCCGGAAGGCGCTTAGTGCGTTTTGCGGCGGCTTTAGCGGTCATTTATCTTTTGGTTTTTTGCACTCCTTTGATCTGGTTCCTGGCGGAGCCGCTCAAGATATCCGACACTCCCCGTAAGGCGGATGCGATAGTGGTATTTGCCGGAGGCGTAGGCGAATCCGGCAAAGTAGGACAGGGCTACCTGGAAAGGACCGAATACGCGGTAGAACTTTATAAGGCGGGATTCGCAAAAAATATCATTTTTTCGTCGGGATACATGTATATATTTAAAGAGCCGGTCATGATGAAAACCCTCGCCGTGTCGCTGGGAGTGCCGGAGGGATCGATCATCCTTGAAGACAAGGCGATGAGCACTTATCAACATGTCAGATTTTCAGAAGAGATGCTGAAAAGTAAAGGATGGAATAAGATCCTATTGGTGAGCTCCCCATATCATATGCGCCGTGTCTCATTGGTATTTGAAAAGACCGGCAAAGGGATAGAAGTGGCTTATACTCCGGTGAAGAAGAGCTCGTTTTATAAGCACAAAACCAGCAATATTTATGCCGGATGGAACTTGAAACAGATAAGCCTCGGGCAGATAGAAGGCATATTCCGCGAGTATCTGGCCATCGCTTATTATTGGTGGAAGGGCTATATTTAAAATAAGATGCCAAACAAAGGAGAAGGAAAATGAAGTTTATCGATGAGAAAGGGAAAATATTCGGCAGGATCAACCTAATTGATTTTCTGGTGATCCTGTTCTTGCTGGGCCTTACGCCGGTCTTTTATTTAGGGAATAAGGCATTGACGCATAAATGGGTGGTTAAGGATTACAAGAAAATCTCGATAAAGATCAAATGCGCCAGCGTCATGCCCGAATTAGCGGGTTTTTTCCGCGAAGGGGACTTAGTCAAGGATAACGACGGCAATACGATAGGGGTCTTAAAGAAGATCATCAGCAACGTACCTTCGGAGATCATCACTATAAACCAGTTCAACCTGAGGAACAACGATTATTTTTTGGTCCCGAACCCGAGCGGCAGGGATGTCGTGTGCTTATTTGACGTAAATTGCACGGAAGAGAGAGGGGTTATATTTTTTAACAATTACGCCGTGAAGATAGGGAATAGCGTTGTATTAAATACTGATAGTTATAATTTCCAGGGCGTGATAATAGATTTTGACCGTACGGCCTTAGCGGAGAAAAAAGGGGATAAATGAACCAAAAAGTGATAGAGGAAAGCAAGGTCGCGGCGTGGCTGGCCGGTTTCTGCGGTGAATCGCGGTCGACCATCGCGGGTTTAATTAAAAACAGCAAAACAGCAGGCTTGTTATCAAGGATTAAACAGGGATTTTTCAGTAAAGCGGCCAGATCGGCGTCTATTTTTATATTTACGGCGGTCACGGTGAATATTTTTTTGGATTTGGCGCTTCACAAGGAAATGAGTTTACCCGATATGATAATAAAAAGCGCGGTCTTGATTTTATGCCTGGGCGGATTTTCCTGCGAAACCGGTTGGCAGGAGATAAAGAAGAACAGTTTTATTTTAAGTAAAATTTTTAAATGACCCCGAAAAAACTGAAGGTCCTCAGGATCATCGCCCGCCTGAATGTAGGCGGCCCGGCCATTCACACCATCCTCTTGACGCAAGCCTTAAACGACGAATATTACAGGTCTATCCTGGTTACGGGCAGGGTCGGTATCGATGAAAAGGATATGGGCTATTTGGCCAGGGAGAAAGGCGTAGAACCGCTTATCATCCCGGAATTGGGGCGAAGGATCGATCCGGTAAACGATCTCATAGCGCTATGGAAGATGTACTTGATCATGCGGCGGGAGAGGCCGGATATCGTGCATACCCATACAGCCAAGGCCGGTGCATTGGGAAGGGCCGCGGCAATTTTGGCAGGGGTCCCGGTCAGGATACACACTTTCCACGGGCATATATTTGAGAGTTATTTCAATAGTCTCTCCGCCGGCATCTTTCTTTTCATAGAGAGATCTTTGGCTTTTTTTTCCAAATATATAGTGGTGGTCAGCGAGACGCAGAAAAAAGAGATAATTAAAAAATATAAGATAGCCGGCGATGAAAAAGTAAAAGTAGTGCCCCTGGGCCTGGAGTTGGATGTGTTATCTTCGATCGGGTCGAGGAAGGGGAAGCTCAGGAATGAGCTGGGTATCGGCAATGACTGCGTCCTGATAGGGATAATCGGAAGGCTCGTTCCGGTCAAGAACCACAGGATGTTTTTGGATGCCTGCAAGAAGTTATTCGATACGGCAGGGGGACGGGATATAAAGTGCATCGTGATCGGTGACGGGGAAGAGAGGACAGGGCTTGAAGGATATGCGGAGAAGTCAGGGATCCGCGAGAAGATCGTCTTTCGCGGTTGGAAAGAGGGGATGGCCGATGTATATGCGGACCTGGATATCATCGCCCTGACATCGCTTAATGAAGGCACTCCCGTAGCTTTGATAGAGGCGCTCGCTGCCGGCAGGCCTGTCGTATCGACCGATGTGGGCGGCGTGAAGGATGTGGTGGAAGACGGGATAAATGGCTGTCTCGTCGCTTCGGGAGATGCCGCAGGTTTCGCAAAACGTCTCCTTGAGCTGGCCGGGGATCCTGAAAAAAGGGACGAATTCGGCAGGAACGGCCGCCGGAAAGTCCTGCAGAAATATTCCAAAGAGCGCCTTGTGAAGGATATAAAAGCCCTTTACGAAGAGGCGCTTCGCCGAAGGGATTGAGGCGTATTGCAAAATCGTATCAGATAACTTATAATAGAGTCCTACAAAAGGAGATAAATTCGTGAATTACCTGATCACGGGAGGGGCCGGTTTTATCGGCTCCCATCTGTCGGACAAACTGGTGGGAGAGGGACACAAGGTGACCATCCTTGACGATCTTTCTACCGGGAAGATAGAAAACGTAAAACATCTCGAGCGCAATCCCGCTTTCCAGCTTGTTGTCGGGACGATCCTTAACCAATCCCTCGTGGACAAGCTGGCCGAACGCTGCGACGCCATATTCCATCTTGCGGCCGCGGTCGGGGTCGAGCTTATCGTAAATCATCCCCTCGAATCCCTTACGACGAATATTAAAGGAAGCGAGACCGTCATGGAGATGGCGTATCGCTACCATAAAAAGGTCCTCATTACGTCCACGTCCGAGATCTACGGTAAGAATACGCAGGGGCCGCTGAAGGAGGACCAGGACAGGATACTCGGCTCGCCCCTTAAATCGAGATGGAGCTATTCGACCGCCAAGGCGGTGGACGAGATGCTTGCCTACGTATATTGGAAAGAGAAGAACGTCCCGGCCACGATCGTCAGGCTTTTTAATACCGTAGGGCCCCGCCAGTCGGGGGCATACGGTATGGTCGTCCCGAGGTTCGTGAAACAGGCTCTCGAGAACAGGGATATAACCGTTTACGGTTCCGGGAAACAATCAAGGTGTTTCCTTCACGTAAAAGACGTTGTGAATGCCCTTCCGAAAGTCATTGAAAACGAAAAGGCCTACGGGCAGGTCTTCAATATCGGAAGCCAGGAAGAGATCACGATCGAAGGGCTTGCTCAAAAGGTCATAGAGATAACGGGTAGCCGCTCAAAGGTAGTCCGCATACCTTACGAAAAGGCCTATGAGGAGGGCTTCGAGGACATGGAGAAAAGGGTCCCTGACACGACGAAGATACGCAACCTCATAGGATTCAGGCCCACCGCGGACTTAAAGACTATCATCGAAGACGTTGTTATGTATACAAAGGAAAAGGCTTAGCCTTGAAATTCTTGTACTTGTTTTTGACGGCATTTTTAATCAGTTTCCTCCTTACGCCGCTGATAAAGTCAATAGCAGGCCGCGCGGGCGTTGTAGCCAGGCCAAAAGAGGACAGGTGGCACAAGAACGTTATTCCGCTCATGGGCGGAGCGGCCATTTACGCCGCATTTATAATAACCTATCTAATCTATTTAAAAGGCATGAAGGGGGGGCTTGGGCTTCTTATCGGAGGCACCTCCATATTTTTGCTCGGGGTAGCTGATGACCTCAAGGGATTGAGTCCGCAGTCCAAGCTCGTTGGACAGATAGTCTGCGCTTCCCTGACCGTCATATCGGGAGTCACGATAAATATAATACCTTCGGCGTTGGCCATACCGTTGACTATCTTGTGGATCGTCGGTATAACCAATTCCTTCAATTTGCTGGATAATATGGATGGCTTGTCGTCAGGAGTTGCCGCGATCGCTTCGCTCACTGTCTTTGCCTGCGCCCTGGCGCTCAATAATCATGAAATGGCCATGTTCGCGCTTATACTGGGGGGTGCGTCCTTGGGCTTCTTGCCGCATAATTTTTATCCGGCCAAGATATTTATGGGAGATTGCGGCGCGATGTTCCTGGGTTTTGCCCTAGCCTCGATCACGGTCATGGGGACATGGAAAGAAGCCTCACACCTATTTCTCGTCTTGCTTATACCCGTATTGGCGCTCGCGGTCCCGATCTTCGATACGATCTTCGTCACGGTGACCAGGACGATAGACGGGAGGTCGGTAGCAAAGGGAGGAAAAGACCACACCTCCCACAGGATGGTTTTTCTCGGTTGGCACGAAAGGAAAGCGGTCACGGTCCTGTATTTGATATCGCTCCTCTTCGGGCTTGCGGCCTACGCTTCTTTGTATATGAAGGCATATGTAAGCATTACGGTAGTGACGCTGCTCCTCATAGTAGTCTTCTCGCTAGGCGTGTTCCTCAATAAGATGACCCGCAGGGAAGAGGAGACGCCGGCCCTTGCATTGCCTCGCAGCGTCTCATATTACAAGAACCAGTCCGAGCTTATCGACGCCCTGATAAAATACAAGAGGGTCATTTTCGAAGTAGTATGCGACCTCTGCCTGATCTGCATCGCTTATTTTTCCAGTTATATAATCCGTTATGACGGCATAATAGATCCCTTTAATTTTAAACTGATAGCGAAATCGCTCCCGATAATGATAGTGGTAAACCTGCTTGCTTTCTCGATCACCGGTGTTTACGGGAATATCTGGAGATATATAGGGCTCAACGAGATATTGAATATAGTCAAAGGCGTCATATTAGGAACTGTGGTTTCGGCGGCCGCGCTTGTGGTAGCTTTCAGGTTCGAGGGCTTCTCAAGGATGATATTCCTGCTGGACGCGATGATCCTGCTTATTCTCATGTCAGCAGTGAGGATCGCCTTCAGGCTCTTCAAGGAGCAGATATTCGTTTCGCTGGACGCGAAAGGGAAGAAGATATTGATCTTCGGAGCGGGAGATACAGGAGACGCCTTCCTTCGCGAGGTGCGCAAGAACAAGGCCTTTAACTACTGGCCGGTAGGATTCGTAGACGATGACCTGTCGAAGCAGGGCAGGAGGATCCAGGGGGTTTCGGTCTTAGGAGTAAGGTCCGATATTCCGCGGTTGGTTGAGGAACACTCGATAGATGAGGTGATCATCGCCATACCTTCAGCGGAAGATAAGACAAAAGAGGATATAGAGGCGATCTGCAGGGAGAGCGGAGCGCAGTACCATCAAGTAAGCGGGATATACCTGAGATGAGTGCCGACAGGCAAAGACTCTATACGGCCTGCGACAAGGTCATCGAGTATATGCTTTATACCCTCGTCTTCTTCATTCCCACCTCTAAGAGCGTGGTCGAGGTCTTTGCCACATTGTCGGTAATGATCTGGCTTTATAAAAACGGCCTCAAAGCATGGGAATGGACGCTCGAGAAGATAAAATCATTTGTTCCCCCCGCATCGACTTACGATGTATTAAAGATCCTCGTTCCTGTGGGTATCCTGGCGGTACTCCTCGTCTATTCATCGATCATGATCTCCCTGGCGGTCATCTCTCACCATTTTGATATTGAAGGAGACCTGTTCGTGACAGGGGTGTTCCTCCCAATAACCCTATTTGCCATATTCCTGAATATACTTTTTTTTATAATAGCCCTGGCGGTCGCAAGGTCAAATCATGGGTTTAGCCTTAAGGCATCAACCTTATCCTTTATGGCCGTAAGCCTGATAACCTCTGCCTTCACAAGCCAGCGGTTGGGGATGAGCGCCGAGGCGTTCCTCTTCAAGACCATGGAATATCTTCTGATATTCCTGATAATGGCGGATGTAATTAACACGCCGAGGCGGGTCTTTAATCTTGTCTCTTCTTTTTTGATCGCCGCCTTTTTTTCCGGAATAGACGGCATATACCAGAGATTGACCGGCTATGACCTTTTCCGGAAGTTCCCCATGTTCGCTGACATGAAAATAACCGCGGCGTTCAAAGCCCCGAACGATTTCGGCACTTATGTAGCGACAATGTTGCCTTTGCCGCTTGCGCTCATTGCCTTTAGCGTGATGAATTGGAAGAAGAAGTTCGGGCTTTTAGTGATATCCCTGGTCCTTGCGGCCTGTTTGCTGCTTACTTTCGCGAGAGGGGCATGGATGGGATTCGTTGTCGGGTTTTTATTTCTTCTTATCTTTATCGGCTGGAAACGTCTCGTTGCCGCGCTCGTAATAGTAGCTTTACTGGTCTCATTAACTGCGTTGATCGCGCCTCCGGATATCAAGGCCCAGTTGGGCTCCTTATCTAAATTAGGGAGCGACCTCTCTTCGATGGACAGATTTTTGATATGGAAGACGGGCTGGAAGATGTTTTTAGACAGGCCTTTATTCGGCCATGGGTTAAATACGTTCATGAGCGTATTCGAGAAATATAAACCCGCTAGTTACGAATGGATCGTTTATGCCCATAATTGTTTCCTCCAGATAGCCGCCGAGACAGGGATAATAGGCCTCCTGGTCTTTTTGTGGTTCTGCGTGAGTGTTTCAATCCGGGGGATCTCAAAATTTACCGGTACTTCCGATAAATTTTTGAAAGCCGCCGCAATAGGCGCGGTTGCATGTATAATAACCACCCTCGTTAATAGTTTCTTCGACACCAACCTCTATTCCCTCCCGCTGGCGGTCCTTTTTTGGTCGATGTGCGGACTCGCGGTTGCAAGGGTTCGGCCTGAGTAGGTCCAATTTGTTAAAGCCCCGCAGGATCCTTCTTGTCAGGACGGACAGAATAGGAGAGTTACTGCTTACTACCCCGGCGTTCGGCTCGGTACGCGAGAGTTTCCCCGGAGCCAAAATTACGCTCCTGGTAAAGCCTTCTTCTTCGCCTGTGGTCGAGGGGAATCCCTGCGTCGATTCCATCGTCAAACTCGATCCCGTTCCCGATCTCGATTCGTTCGCAAAGCGCTTGGGATTTATCCGCTTCCTGAGGGTGTCGGGGTTCGATATGGTCGTCATCTTCAATCCGAGCAAGTTTTTTAATGTCGCCGCCTTTCTCGCAGGGATACCCGTGAGGGTAGGTTACGACAGGAAACTCGGGTTCCTGCTTACGCGTGCGATAGAAGATAAAAAATACCTTTGCGGGAAACACGAGGTCGAATATAACCTTGACCTTGCGAAGGCCGCAGGCGCCGGGATCTTAAGTAAAAAACTCTGTTTCCCTTTGGCAGATACGGACGAACGCGCCGCGGCGGAAATATTAGCGCGGAACGGCATCGCCGGAGGCGGTTTCGCAGCCGTCCATCCGGGCACAAGCAACCCGGAAAAATTATGGCCGGCCGAAAGATTCGCCCAAGTCTGCGATAAGATGATCGACGCGTTCGGGATAAAAGCCGTTTTGGTCGGCGGAGAAGATGAGCGCAGCGCCGCCGCCGGAGTAAAGGCGAAGATGCGCAATGAAGTCACCGACCTTACCGGAAAGCTGTCGCTCAAGGAATCCGGCGCCCTTATAAAAAGCTCGGCTCTCCTGATATCGTGCGATTCGGGGCCGGTGCATATTGCCTCTGCGGTGGGCACTCCGGTGATCGCCCTTTTTGGAGAGGCGCGCCCGGGCGGATCATCAAAAAGGTGGGGGCCTTACGGCCAGGGGCAAAGTCCCGCCGCAGCGGGGCATATAGTCGTCGGGAGACCGAAGGTCACGGATATCACGGTTGACGACGTATTTGAAGCGGTGAGCGGGAAATTATGCAAAAAGCCCTAAAAAATATACTTATCATCAATCCTTTCGGCATAGGAGACGTGCTTTTTACGACGCCTCTCATTGAGGCGCTAAGCGCGCGGACCGAAGGCTCCGGAATAGGTTTCCTTTGTAACCGCCGCACAGAACCCTTGCTAAGGGCTAACCCGAAGATAAAATGGGTTTTCGTCTACGAAAAAGACGAGCTGAGGGCGCTCTGGAAGGGATCGAAGGCCGGATATTACAAAAGATTCATTGCCTTGGCGAAAGATATCAGGGAGAAAAAATTTGATGCGGCCATAGACCTTTCGCTGAGCAGGGAATATTGGTTCCTGTGTTTCCTAGCGGGTATAAAGGAAAGGATAGGGTTTAATTATAAAGGCAGGGGCAGTTACCTGACCAGGAAGATAACTATAGACGGTTATCACGATAAGCATGTAATAGAATATTATTTGGGGCTTTTGCGGTTTATGGGGGTTGAGCCGGCGCAAAAAGGGATAAGCCTGTACCTTTCGCAGGAAGATAAAGAGTGGGCTCGCGGTTTCCTCAAAACAAACGGGATTAAAGAGGGTGAGTTGGTCATCGGTATCGCACCGGCAGGAGGCGCGAGCTGGGGCAGGGAAGCCGCGATAAAGCATTGGCGAAGCGATGGCTTTGCCGGAGTCGCCGACCGCCTTATAGAAGAACGGGGCGCGAAGGTGATCATAATGGGTAGCGAGGCCGAGGCCGGAATATGCGAAAAGACGGCGAAGGCTATGAGGAATCCGGCTGTGATGGCTTGCGGCAAGACCACGCTTCTGCATTCCGCGGCGCTTATGTCCCTGTGCGGGCTTGTCATCGCCAATGACGGAGGGCCTTTGCATCTTGCCGTTGCTGCCGGGACGAAGACCGTGGGGATATTCGGGCCGGTCGATGAGAAGGTGTATGGGCAGTATCCGCCCTCAGGGAGGCATAAAGTCGTCAAAGATGATATCGCGTGCCGCCCATGTTACAGGGATTTCAGGATGAAAGAGTGCGCCGAGAGGAAGTGCGTCTCGGAGATAAGTGCCGAAGCCGTTTTTAAGGCGGCAACGGAGGCATTGGCGGCCAAATGAAACTCGCGCTGATCTTTAATAAGGAGAGGGAAGACACGATAGGGCGTTATTTTGAGCGTGCCGCGGCGAAAATGGGCATAGAGTTCGACCATTTCTGGACGAGCAATAACAATATTCCGGCCGGATATGACCTTTACCTGCGCATCGACCATGGCGACTATAAATATGACATACCGGGCCACCTCAAGCCTTCCGCCTTTTACGCGATAGACACCCATCTCGAAAAGCCGTACAGGAAGATAAAAGAACAGGCCGGGCATTACGGTTTTGTTTTTTGCGCCCAAAAGCCCGGGGTGAAAAAACTTAAAAGAGATGCCGGTATCGCCGCCGAGTGGGTCCACATCGCCTGCGATCCGGAGATACATAAAGACCTGAAGATCGACCGCAACCTCGACATCGCTTTTGTCGGGACGGAAGGCAAGAAGAATTTAAGGGGAGAACTCCTTAAGCTCCTCGCGCGGGGATACCCGGACAGTTATATCGGCAGGGCGGATTCGCGCTTTATGTCTAACATCTACAGCGGCGCGAAGATAGGGTTCAATTATTCGATAAACGGCGATATAAACATGAGGATGTTCGAAGTGCTTTCGTGCGGAGCGCTGCTTATTACGAACAGGTTGAGGGATGACAGCGGCTTTAACGAGCTATTCGCGGACGGAAAGAACCTCGTGACATACGGCAGCGCCGGGGAATTATTGAGGAAGACGGAATATTATCTTTCCCATGACGAAGAGAGGGTAAATATCGCCGGGGAGGGCCGTGCGCTTGCGGTCAGCCGGTATACCTATGAAGCCAGCCTGAAGAAAATGCTGGAGGTGTGCGGATGGAAATAAGGTGCGACCTTGTCCTTTTAAGCTGGAACAACCTCGCTATCCTGAAACGGTGCGTGGAATCGTTGATGCGCTGCACCGGCGTCGCTTCGCGCCTGATAATTGTCGACAACGGGTCGACAGAAAAAGGGATCCGCGAGTTCCTGTCGGAGATCAAGGACGGGCCGAACATCCGCGTAGAGGTGATCTTCAACCGCCTCAACGAAGGTTTTCCGCTTGGCATGAACAAGGGAATGGAGAGATCCCGCGCCCCGTACGTTTGCCTGCTTAACAATGATATAATCGCGACTGAAGGCTGGCTGGAGGAGATGATAAGGGTGGCCGGGAGCGACCCGTCGGTAGGCATCGTCAACCCTTCTTCCAATAACTTCGGGCTGCGTTTCGGAGAAGACACCACGCTGGAGGAATTTTCGAGGGGATTCGTGAAACACTCCGGCGAATGGATCGAGATGAACGCCTCTGTCGGCTTCTGCATGCTCATTAAGCGGGAAGTGATAGAAAAGATCGGATTTCTCGACGACAAATTCGGTTACGCCTATTTCGAGGATACGGATTACAGCCGCAGGGCACAGGCCGCGGGGTTTAAATGCGCGATGGCGAACGGATGCTACGTGTACCACGAGGAGGGCAAGTCCGGGAAATTTCTCAAGGACAAGGATGATACGTTCGACAGGAGCGCGCGGATATTCGAGAAGAGATGGGGCAGGATACTTCGCGTCGCCTTTATCGTGACGGAGAAAGAAGCCGTTTCCATGGAAAAGGCCGCGCAGGAGATAAGAGAGGAACTGGTTGGGCATAACAGGGTTTGGCTCTTCGTGGAAAAAGGCGTCGACCTCAGCTCCCTCCCAAAACATCTTGACCTTATGAACGATTCCCCTAAAAACTTCTTTAAGTTGAGATCATTTTGGAATATCATTATAAGGAAAAAGAGGTTCGACAGGATATATACCGGGGATCCCGTGCTGCGCGGCGCGCTTGCGGGTTACCGGTTCTTCCGCGGCGCGGAGATAAGGGAAATTTAAACTATGGAGCAGAAGATACCGGTTTCGGTGGTTGTAATAGTAAAGAATGAGGAGAAGAGGATCGCATCCTGCCTCGAGAGCGTTGCATGGGCCGACGATATCGTGATCGTGGACGATATGAGCACGGACAGGACAGTCGAGATCGCGCGCCGCTACACAGACAGGATATTTGAGAGGAAGATGGACATAGAAGGCGTCCACAGGAATTATGCCTACTCCCAGGCGAAGAACGGATGGGTCTTCAGCCTGGATGCCGACGAGATCATAAGCCCGGAATTGAAAGAAGAGATCGTCCGCGTGATCAAAGAGGACGCGGATAACAAGCTTAATGAGTATGTTGTTTTTGCCGTGCCGATGCGCAATTATATCGGCGATCACTGGGTAAAATGGGGCGGCTGGTATCCGGCGCATAAGGACAGGTTCTTCAGGAAGGGAAGGTTTAAATACGAAGAGGCGGCCGTGCACCCGCGCGTCTTCTACGACGGAAAGTGCGGCCGGCTCAACGGCGATATAATCCATTATTCCTACGAGAATTTCGCGGAACTTATCGATTCGCTGAACGGCCAGACTTCAAAAGAAGCGGAGAAGTGGTTTTCTACGGGGAAGAAGATGCCTCTGCAGACGGCTTTGTGGCGCACCCTGGACAGGTTCTTCAGGAGTTATGTCGGCAACAAAGGGTATCGCGACGGCGTCATCGGCCTCATGGTGGCGGTGAACGGCGGTCTTTACCAGTTGTTAAGTTACGCCAAATACAGGGAGCTGGGTCGTGGCCAAAAAGCAAAATAAAGTAATATTCCTCGACAGGGACGGGGTCATAAACAAGGACCCTGAACATCTGAAATTCCAATATGTGACCAAGTGGAAGGATTTCAAGTTCCTGCCGGGAGCGAAACGCGCCATAAAGATGCTTACGGACGCCGGGTATTCGGTATATATAATCTCCAACCAGGCAGGGATCGCAAAAAAGTATTTCTCGATGCGGGACCTTAAACGTATAACTGTTAACATGGCGAGGGAAGCGGAAAAGGCCGGCGGGAAGATAACGGGGGCCTATTACTGCCCGCACCGGACCGAGGATAACTGCGGCTGCCGGAAACCCAAGGCGGGCCTTTTCAAAAAGGCGCTGAAGAGGGGCCCGATCGATTTCAAGAAGACTTTTTTTGTAGGCGACAATATCAGGGATGTCCAGGCCGGGAAGGCGATAGGATGCAGGACCCTTTTGGTGTTGTCCGGTAAGGTAAGGTCGAGGAAGGATGACGGCTGGGCGGCAAAACCGGACTTCATTAGACAGGATCTTTTGGAAGCCGTGGAATTCATATTAAAGAATGATAGGAGAAATATATGAAGGTATTCATCATCCATGCCCAGGCCGGGGCCGGGCACAAGAGCGCCGCCCTGGCGATAAAAGACGCCTTCGATAAGGCCAACACAGGCCACGATGTCAGGGTGGTAGATTCCCTGGAATACGCGAACCGGCTGTTCAGGTTCACCTATGTCTGGGGATATAACTTCATGGTCTCGAAGGCGCCTTTCCTCTGGACATTCTCGTTCTATTTTACCGATTTCAAGCCGCTGCGGCCGCTTATAAGGACTGTAAGGCGCATGATGAATTTCGTAAACGGGCATAAACTCTACTCCTTCATAAGGAAAGAGAAGCCGGATTGTATCGTCGCTACGCATTTCCTGGCGACGGACATAGTATCCAACCTTAAAATGTCGAAACTCTATGACGGCAAACTCATCACGTGCGTCACGGATTACGGCGTGCATGATTTCTGGATATCGTCCCAGGTGGACATCTATGTCGCTGCGGCAGAATACACCAAGAACGAGCTTGTGAGCAAAGGCATACAAGCCGATAAGATAAGGGTGCTCGGCATCCCGGTCCAGGAGAAATTCACGAAGAAACTGGATCGAGGAGAGGCGGCGGCGAAACTCGGCCTGAAAGAGGGCCTATTTACCGTCCTTATTATCGGGGGCGGGCTTGGCGTCGGCCCGATACCGGAGATGGTCGAGACTATCGCCGGGACATCGGAGCCGTTCCAGCTCCTCGTAGTATGCGGCAGGAACGAGGGTCTTCTCAAGGAGATAGGGGATATCGCCAGGAGATCAAAAATATTTATCAAGCCTTACGGTTTTGTCGACAACGTGAACGAATTGATGGACGCCTCCGACGTGATGATATCCAAACCCGGCGGGCTGAGCATATCCGAGGCAATGGTCAAGGGCGTGCCTGTCATTGTCAATGCCTATATACCGGGGCAGGAAGAGAGCAACCTTATGTTCCTGGAAAAGAACGGGGTGGGCGTGGGAGTCAAGACCATCGGTGAGACCCTCGACAAGCTTGAAGCCCTTTACAGGTCAAAAGATACCCTCGATACGATGAGGGCGAAGGCGAAACAGCTGGGCAAGCCGTCATCGGCGAGCGATATAGTCCTGCTTGTGCTGGAGACCATCGAGAAGAAATGGTCAACACTCGTAAAGAACTGACCATCAGCGATGACAAATAAGAAAGATCTTGCCGGCATCGCCAGCAACGCTCGTGAAGATCTTGCCGGCATCGCCCGGGACCTGAAGTCCTATATAAAATCCGAGAAGGCGGCCGGCATTGCCGATGTCATAACGCCTGCCCGGCGCAGGGATGCCGCATCCGGGTCGAAGAAAGCCGCATTGCTCGAGCCGGTAAAGAAAGAAGTATTTTCATGCCGGCGCTGCCTACTTTATAAGATCAAGAAGAATTACGTATTTTCAGACGGGGACCCCGAAGCCCGGCTTGTATTCATAGGTGAGGCGCCGGGCGAAGACGAAGATATCCGGGGGGTACCGTTCGTCGGCCGCGCAGGGCAGCTCCTGACGAAGATGATAGAGGCGATGGGCCTCAGGCGCCAAGACGTCTATATCTGCAACGTCATAAAATGCCGGCCTCCTAACAACAGGGCGCCCCTGCCGGAAGAAGTTACCGCATGCAAGGATTACCTCCTCAGGCAGGTCGGGATAATCTCGCCTAAGGTCATCTGCTGCCTCGGGAAACATGCCGCTGAGGCGCTACTGGGCACCGAGGTCTTCATAACAAAGATCAGGGGTAAAGAGTTCGAATTTAACGGCGTCACGCTTATCCCCACTTATCATCCCGCCTACCTTTTAAGGAATCCCTCCGCCAAGAAAGAAGTATGGCAGGACCTAAAGAAGATAATGAATATCCTTTCGGAGCAGGATTGACGAATCCGAAGGCAAAAGAGTTCGTTGAAGTAGCGGTCGGCCTTCCCGTCAGGAAACCGTTCCACTACAGGGTTCCCGCCTCCCTGAAAGAAAAAGTGGAGATCGGCAAGCGTGTTTGGGTACCTTTCGGCCCGAGGCGGATCGTCGGTTATGTCACCGATTTTGTCGATAAGCCCCGGTTCGAAGGTATAAAGGAGATCCTCTCGGTAATAGACGAGGAGGGCCCGGTGATCAGCGCCGAGCTGCTGGCGCTTACGAAGTGGATCGCCGGTTATTACCACTCGTCGTGGGGAGAGGCGATCGAGGCCGCGCTTCCCGGCACGCTGAAGAAAGGGAAGATAAAGACAAAGCCCCGCCATCCTTTGGTCGAAGAGGAATACGAACCCACCGGGAATTTCAAGCCCACGGACGAGCAGGACGCCGCTCTGAGATCCATCAGGGAATCCATATCGAAAGGCAAAAACAACGTCTACCTGCTGCACGGCATCACAGGCAGCGGCAAGACCGAGGTCTATATGCAGTCGATCGAATCGGCGCTCAAATTGGGGAGGTCCGCAATAGTATTGGTGCCGGAGATCTCTCTTACGCCCCAGGCGGCCGAACGTTTCAAGTCGAGGTTCGGGAGTATCGTGGCGGTCCTGCACAGCAGGCTTCTCGGGAGCGAAAGGTTTTTAGAATGGAAAAAACTTAAGGAAGGGACCGCGAAGATCGCGGTGGGCGCGCGATCGGCCATATTCGCGCCGGTCAAAAACCTCGGCCTGATAGTGATAGATGAAGAACACGAGACGTCCTATAAACAGGACGACGCGCCGAGATATAATGCCAGGGACGTCGCGATAGAACGCGCCAGGTCCGCGGGCGCCGCGGTCATCCTCGGCAGCGCCACCCCGTCCCTTGAAAGTTTCCAGAAGGCGGCGTCAGGCGAATACAAATTACTGAAGATCACCGAGCGCATAGAGAAGAGGGCCCTGCCGAAGGTCGATATAATAGACATGCGCCAGGAGCTTATCGATTCCAGGGAGCCGAAGATATTCTCCCGCGCGCTTGAACACGCCATATCGCAGGTCCTGAGCAGGCACGGCCAGGTGATGCTCTTCATGAACAGGAGGGGGTTCTCGACCTTCATAAACTGCAAGAAGTGCGGCTATGTGGTGACCTGCAAATACTGCAACGTCTCGATGACATATCATTTCGACACAAAGAAGCTTAACTGCCATTACTGCAATTACCAGGTTGGTCCTCCTGAGAAATGTCCGAAATGCAAAGGAGGAGATATCAGGTATTTCGGCATCGGCACGCAAAAGATCGAGAGCGAGGCGGCCAGGCTTTTTCCTGCCGCGAGGATAGCCAGGATGGATACCGACGCGACGGTAAAGAGGGGCTCCCACCGCCAGATACTCTCGGAATTCAAGAAACATAAAATAGATATCCTTGTCGGGACTCAGATGATAGCCAAGGGCCACGACTTCCCGCGGGTGACGCTCGTCGGGGTCGTCTCGGCGGATACGGCTCTCAACCTGCCGGATTTCAGGGCCGGCGAGAGGACTTTCAACCTCCTGACGCAGGTCGCGGGCCGCGCGGGCAGAGGATCAGAACCCGGCAGGGTGATCGTCCAGACATTCTCTCCCAACCATTACGCGATAGAAAAGAGCATCGAGCACGATTATGTCGGATTTTTCAACGAGGAGATAAAATTCCGCAAAGAGCTGAATTACCCTCCGTTCACGCATATCGTCGAGATAAAGCTGAGGGGAAGGAAGGAAGAGAGGGTGATAAAGGCCGCGCAGGACCTCGGGGCCGTCCTGAACCTTTTCATCGCCGGCGAAGTCCTTAGCGAAGCTAAGGGAAAGCCGGTGGAGATGGTAGGCCCGGCGCCGGAATTCATATCGAAGATAAAAGGGCAATTCAGGTGGAACCTGCTGCTTAAAGGGCAAGACCCTGCGGTGATCTGCGGATTTATAGACAAAGCCCTGGATAACCTGAAAGGGAAGTCGGGCCTGATCATTACGGTAGATGTCGACCCGATGGGATTGTGATGTCTACTGGTCGAACGAGCCCTTGATGAGGGTCTTTATGGCGTCGAGCTCTTTTATGCCGTGTTCGGCGTCCATATCGCCTGGGTTGGCCTGCAGGGCCGCCTTATAGAAAGCGCGCGCCTTTTCATAATTCTCCATGCCCTTGTAAAGCCCCGCCAGTTTCTTGAGTGTTTTAGAATCGTTGTTATTTATCATCGGGACGCCTTCCAATATCTTTATGGCGTTTAAGGTTTGCCCCTCGCTCAGGAAGCAATCGGCTATGGCGTTCAGGATCGCGGCATTTCCCGGGTCGGCCTTCATTGCCTTCTCGAACTGATAGATCGCCTCCCACGTCTTGCCCGCTTTTTGGAGCGAAAACCCGCCCATCATGGTGATAAACCCGAATATTTTTCCGGTGACCAATTTAATTATATTCGGATGATGCCTTTGCTGCTCCCAAAGGGAGAGCCAGAGGTAGAAGCGCGCCTCCGCAAAATCCTGTTTTAAGGCGAGCGCGGAACTGAAGAGTTCTATAGCGTAACCGAAATTTTCTCTTTTGACGGCCTCAAGGCCTTTTTGATAATAATCGCTTACCTGTTTCGGAAGATTGGCTAAATCCGATTCGTCCATGCTCGTGCTCCTTTTACCTGATTATAGAGCATCGGGGCGGAGAGGTCAACTTTTTTTTGGATTTGGTTTTTTCGGGGGTTTATAGTAGAATAGTGCCATGTCCATCTTACAGGTACGCAAATATCCGGATCCTGTCCTCAAGAAGAAGGCCCGGCCGGTCAAAACCGTGACCGAGCGCGAGAGGAGCCTTATCGAGGATATGATCGAGACGATGAAGCTCTCCGAAGGGGTCGGCCTCGCGGCCACGCAGGTAGGGGTATCTAAAAGGATCATCGTCTTCAACCCGTCTTGCGACGAGTGGCGAGCAGATGCCCTCATAAACCCGGTCATAGTGAAAAAGCGCGGGAGCGAGAAGAAGGAGGAGGGCTGCCTGAGCCTGCCCGGGACAAACGGTCTTGTCCGTCGCAGCACCTATATAGTGGTCGAAGGGCTTGATATAAAAGGAAAACCCGCCTGCTTTGAGGCGAGGGACCTCCTGGCCAGGATATTCCAGCACGAGATAGACCACCTCGATGGGATCCTCTTCATCGACAGGCTCAGCCCTGTCAAGCGCTTCATGGCGAAGCGCAAACTCAAAAAAGAGCTCAAATGACGATAGTCTTTTTCGGCACGTCCGGGTTCGCGGTCCCAAGCCTCGTTAAATTGAGCAAATTCCACGATATCGCCGCCGTAGTGACCAAACCGGATAAGCCGAGTGGCAGGAGCCTCAAGACGGCGCAGTCCCCGGTAAAGATAAAAGCGGATTCCCTGGGGATACCCGTCACCTCGATAGACGACATTTCTGCAGCCCAAGCCTTGGCCGAACTCAAAAAATATAAGGCCGACCTCTTCGTAGTGATCTCGTACGGGAAGATACTATCCGGCGATATACTCTCTTTGCCGAAACTTTATCCGGTAGGCTTGCACGCGTCGCTGCTCCCGGAATACAGGGGCGCCTCGCCTATAAGCTCTGCGTTGTTGAACGGCGAAGTGAGGACAGGCGTCACGGTTTTTAAGTTGACAGGGAAGATGGATGCAGGCGAGATAATTATG
Organism: Candidatus Omnitrophota bacterium; assembly: GCA_041653595.1. NCBI lineage: Bacteria > Pseudomonadati > Candidatus Omnitrophota > Candidatus Omnitrophota bacterium. Next base: position 74,518 of record JBAZFB010000005.1, read on the forward strand.
CAAAAGGAAGCCGATATCCTCGATTTGGATAATGCCGAGACGCTCTCCGAAAAGCTCTCTAACCTCGGCGCCAACCTGCTTGTCAATGCCGTGGATTCGATAGCCGAGCGGAAAGCGCAATTCACAAAACAGGATGAATCCGAAGCTACATTTACCCCTAAACTGAAGAAAGAGGACGGAAGGATAGATTGGAACAAGCCGGCTCAAGAAGTCCGCGACAAGGTCAGGGCTTATTACGGCTGGCCCGGCGCGTTCTCCCGCCTTAACGGCCGGACAATAAAAATATGGGCCGCAGAGCCTGTAGGCCTCCCGGAGCAGAAGGGCCTTGCGCCCGGGCAGATAGCCGCGCTCGACGGCACCGGTATGATCGTAGCGTGCGGCAGCGGCTTTCTCAGGATAAAGGAGCTCCAGGCCGAGGGCGGAAAGCGCATGAAGGCCAGGGATTACGTCCTCGGCAACAAGGTTTCAGTCGGCGACAGCTTCGTTAATTGACTTGAATTCCCGCCCGCATATGATATAATATTTTCTTGTATTTCCCAAAATTTATATGATAAATAATAAAGTTGCGCCCAGCGAATTAATACGACGTGATTTCCAACATCTCAAAGAGACCGAAGAGCTAAACACTACCGATGAGATAGCGGAGCTGCTTTTTATCCAGTCGCTCGAAGGAAGGTCCCACAACGGCGCGGGAGCCTTCCAGAAGAGCTTCTACGTCAACACGACCATCGACGATATCGTCCGCGCGCTTAAGTTCGACCCGAACAAGGTCAAGACCAGGCGCCAGATGCTCATAGACGACATCGCCGGGTTCGTTGAGGATATTATCAAGGGGAAACCGAGGACGCGCCTCGTTAACGGCAAAGGCGAACCGTTCATCGGCGTACCTGACCTCAAGGATATCGAAGTGAACGCCCAGGACGTCCTCAGGGGCATATATATCGGCGGCCTCAGGGATGATCCTGGCCCGCGCGCGGCGGCAGAAGAAAAATTCGGGATAACGATCGGTTATGGCAAGTGTTATCCGATAAATCTCGATGTGATGGATAAGATGAATCTCGACGGTGAATTGCTCGCCCACCGTGAACACGCCGGTTCGATAGAGGCGTTCAAAAGAGCGGGCCTTATCATCGCCGAAGCTGACCTCAAGAAGATCGCGCCTGACAAGATAAGATACCTTTATATAAGGCATAAGATCGGGCCGGGCCAGTCGGATGACGGGGCACTCGTTGCCGCGGGAATGGTATATAACAAGAGCACGGCGCTCGGGATATTCCTGGCCGATGCGATCGATACTCTGGAAAAATACGTCCACCTATATAAGGACCAGGACGACGAGTTGGGCTATTACATTTCGAAGAATTGGCCGGGCCTGAACGTCTCGATGGATGAAGTCCTCGAGATAACTTACATGGCCGCGGTTCCGGAAGAACTCGACGACATAATGCCGGACAGCTCTTTGAGGTATTTCCTTTCGATAGACAGGCAGATCGGGCAGTGCGCGCTCCAGAGCCACCTGAATTTCATAGATAAGAAGCCGTATTTCCCGATGTTCATAAGCTTCAACAGGACTTTATCATCGGAATTTTATACATATATACGCAACAGGGTCAATTCGCTCAAGAACCTCCAGGCCGTCGTCACGTCCGATACGGTCATGAAGGGGCTCGAGATGCCGGTAAACAGTTTCCTGAAGCGGCCCGCGATAGTCGTGAAATCGGGCGTACCGCTTAAGGACGCGCTGGAGAAGATGAAAGCTGCCGGCGCGGAGTTCCTGGTCATACAGGACGAGAACAACGCCGTGCAGGGCGTAATATCGCTGCATGACCTGATAAAGCTTATGATGGAAAACGGAAAGCGCGAATAGATGCCTGAATTCAGAAAAGACCCTATAATCGGAAGGTGGGTGATAGTCGCGACCGAAAGGGCGCGCCGGCCCACCGATTTTGTGCCGCATTCCGTATCCGAGGAGAAGATGGCCGAACCTCCCTGCCCGTTCTGCGAGGGGAAGGAAGACCAGACGCCTCAGCCGGAGATCTTTGCGATACGCAACCCCGGCACAAAACCGTGCACGCCTGGATGGAAGGTCAGGGTCGTGCCGTCGGTCTCGCCGGTCCTCAAGGTGGAAGGCAAGGTCGAAAGGCACGGGAAGGGCATGTATGACGTGGTGAACGGCATCGGCGCCCACGAGATAATCGTCGAGACCCCCCAGCATATCTATAATATGGCTGACCTGCCCGAGCAGCAGATCACCGATTCAATAACCGCTTACATAGAACGCATCACCGACCTCGGCAGGGATCCGCGATTGAAATACGCGCTCCTTTTCAAAAATTACGGCCTCGCGGCAGGCTCTGGAAGGATAAGGCACGCCCATTCGCAGCTGATAGCCATGCCCGTAAACCCGATACGCCTTAAGGATGAACTGGTCGGCGCGCGCCAGTACTTTGAATACAAGGAACGCTGTATATTCTGCGATGTCATAAAGCAGGAATTGGACACCGGAAAGCGGATCGTGGCCGACGTGGACGGTTTCGTGGCATTCGCGCCTTTCGCCTCTAGGTTCCCGTTCGAGACGTGGATCCTTCCGAAGAAACACAGCGCGGATTTCGCGCATCTTTCTGTCGACAAGAGGGCGGATTTGGCGAGGACGCTCAAGCTTGTGCTCACGAAATTGAAGAAAGCTCTCGTCGACCCGGCGTATAATATAATCCTCCATACCGCGCCGTTCCGCGTACCCAAGGCCGGATACTGGAGGACGATAGACGACGATTTCCACTGGCACCTCGAGATAATGCCGAGGCTTACAAGGGTCGCAGGTTTCGAGTGGGGCAGCGGGTTCTATATTAACCCGACCCCGCCTGAAGACGCGGCCAAATACCTAAGCGGGATAGAATGACAAATGGCTGAATTACGCAGGGATCCGATAACAGGCAGGTGGGTTATAATAGAGATCGACAAGGTCAAGAACCCCTCCGACTACGAGGTCGAGACCCATGTCAAGAGGGGCGGCGTCTGCCCGTTCTGTCCCGGCAACGAGAGTATGACCCCGCCGGAGATATTCGCGGTCCGCGAGGGAGGCAGCAAACCCAACACGCCGGGTTGGCAGGTGCGCGTTATCCCTAATAAGTTCCCGGCCTTAAGGGTCGAGGGCAATATCGACAGGATCGGCGTCGGCATGTACGACATGATGAACGGCATCGGCGCGCACGAGGTCATCATCGAGAATCCCGACCATAACAAAGAACTCGCCGATATGTCGGACAATGATATCGAGAAGGTAATATGGGCGTGCCGTAACAGGTGTCTCGACCTAAAAGGTGACAAGAGGTTCAAGTATATCCTGATATTCAAGAATTACGGGGTATCGGCCGGCGCGTCGCTGGAACATCCCCATTCTCAACTGATCGCGCTGCCCATCATCCCGAAGCGCGTGGTCGAGGAGATCCGTTGGGCGGAGAGATATTATGAGTACAGGGAGAGATGCGTATTCTGCGATATGGTGAACCAGGAGATCGAAGACAGGGAGCGGGTCATAGCCGAGAACAAGGGCTTCATCGCGTTCGCGCCTTTCGTATCGAGGTTCCCTTTCGAGTTTTCCATATTCCCGAAGCTCCACAGCGCCGAGTTCAGCTATATCCAGAAGGAAGAGATCACCGACCTCGCGCGGATACTCAAGGAGACGCTCGTGCGCATGAAATTGGCCTTGAAAGATCCCTCATATAATTTTATAATACATACCTCTCCCATGGATTCCCGCGAAAGAGCGGATTACCACTGGCATATCGAAGTCATGCCCAGGTTGGGAAGGACGGCTGGATTCGAGTGGGGCACGGGTTTCTACCTGAACCAGACCCCGCCGGAGATAGCTGCCTGGGCTTTAAGGGAAGTATCCCTGTAAAAAAACAAAAGAAAAAGGAGGAAGTTGAAATGGCGGTAAAAGTTGGTATTAACGGTTTCGGAAGGATAGGCCGTCTTGTGGCGAGGGCCATACTTGAAAAAAACAGCAAAGACCTTGAACTGGTCGCGGTAAACGATATAACCGACGCGAAAACTAACGCGTATCTCTTAAAATATGATTCTGTCCACGGCAGGTTCCCCGGCGAAGTCAAAGCCGCGTCCGAAGATACGATATCTGTTGACGGCAAGATAATCAAAGTCCTGGCGAAGAGGGACCCGTCCGAGCTCCCATGGAAGGACCTTGGAGTGCAGATCGTCATAGAATCTACGGGCCTTTTTACTATCAAGAAGGACGGCGTCAATAAGAAGGGCAAGGAAGTCAAAGGGGCCGAGAATCATATAACCAAAGGCGGCGCAAAAAAAGTCATTATTTCCGCTCCTGCGCAGGACGAGGATATAACTATAGTCATGGGCGTAAATGAGGACAAATACGACCCAAAGAACCATAATGTAATCTCGAACGCGTCGTGCACGACGAACTGCCTCGCTCCGGTGGCTAAGGTATTGAACGACAAGTACGGGATAGTCAAAGGCCTGATGACGACGATACACGCTTACACCAATGACCAGAAGCTCCAGGACCAGGCGCATTCAGACCTGCGAAGGTCGCGTGCGGCCGCGTTATCGATGATACCTACGTCGACCGGCGCAGCAAAAGCGCTTTCACTCGTCATACCTGAGCTCAAAGGCAAACTTGACGGTTTCTCGATGAGAGTCCCGTGCGCCAACGTGTCGGTAGTCGACCTTACAGTGACACTCGGCAAGAAAGTTACGGCCGAAGAGATAAATGCCGCGCTAAAGGAAGCTGCCGAAGGCAAGTTGAAGGGGATCCTCGGTTACACCGAAGACCCGGTTGTATCGGTCGATTTCAACCATTGCCCCTTAAGCTCGATAATTGACGCGAAGAGCACCAAGGTCATCGGAGATGATTTCGTAAAGGTCCTTTCATGGTATGACAACGAATGGGGATATTCGAACAGGGTCGTAGACCTCTGCGAATATATCGTGAAGAAAGGCCTTTAAAATATGAACAAGCTTACGATTAAAGACCTGGACCTTAAAGGAAAACGCGTATTGATGCGCGTCGACTTTAATGTCCCGCTAGATGATAAACTCAACATAACCGATGACACGAGGATAAGGGCGACTTTGCCGACGATAAAATACGCGCTCGACAAAGGAGCAAAGCTTATCCTGATGAGCCATCTCGGCAGGCCGGACGGAAAGGTAATAGCTAAGTACAGCCTCGCCCCGTGCGCCGCGAAGCTTAGCCAATTGCTAGGCAAGCCGGTGAAGATGGCGAAAGACTGCATCGGGCCCGAGGTCAAGGCGATGGAAGATGCCATGAAACCGGGCGAGTGCATCCTTCTCGAGAACTTGCGTTTCCACGCCGAGGAAGAAGCCAACGACGCAAATTTCGCGAAAGAGCTCGCGAGCCTCGGAGACGTATTCGTGAATGACGCTTTCGGGACCGCACACCGCGCGCACGCATCGACAGAGGGCGTGACGAAATATTTGAAGTCGGCTGCGGGTTTCCTTCTTGAAAAAGAGATAGAGTATCTCGAAGATAAGGTCATGCACCCGGCAAAGCCGTTTGTGACGATACTCGGCGGCGCCAAAGTATCGGACAAAATAGGCGTCATCGAGAACCTTCTGGACAAGGCCGACTCGATACTCATCGGCGGCGGGATGGCTTATACTTTTTATGCGGCGCAGGGCAAATCGATAGGCGCCTCGAAGGTCGAGAAGGACAAGATAGATATCGCGAAATCGCTTCTCGAGAAAGCCAAACAGAAGAAAGTCAACATCGTTCTGCCTGTCGATAACATCATAGCCGACAAATTCGATGCCAACGCGAACACCAAGGTCGTCGGAGACCAGATACCCGACGGATGGATGGGATTAGATGTCGGCCCGAAGACGGTCGAGGCGTTTAAGAATGTCTTGAAGAGCGCGAAGACGATCGTCTGGAACGGTCCGCTCGGCGTATTCGAGATGGATAAATTCGCGAAGGGGACCGAGGAAGTCGCCAAGTATATCGCCTGCCTTTCGAGCGGAAGCAGCTCATGCTGTTCGTGCTGCGGCGGCGGCAAAGTGATATCCATCATCGGCGGCGGCGACACTGCGGCCGCGATCGCGAAGTTCAAACTTGAAGACAAGATGACTCACATATCTACCGGCGGCGGCGCCTCGCTTGAGTATCTAGAAGGCAAAGTCCTGCCCGGCATAAAGGCGCTGACAGATAAATAACATGAGAAAACCTATAATCGCAGGCAACTGGAAGATGTACAAGACCTCAGGCGAGGCGCTTGAGCTCGTCAACGGCCTTAAGAATGAATTAAAAGACGAGACCGCGGTAGAGGTGGTGGTCTGTCCGCCTTTTACCTCGATATCTAAAGTCGCGGAGGCGCTCAAGGGCTCAAACATCGGATACGGCGCGCAGGATATCTACTGGGAAGAGGAAGGCGCCTATACCGGTGAAGTAGCCCCTAAGATGCTCACCGACCTCGGCTGTAAATTCTGCATAATCGGGCATTCCGAGCGCAGGACGTATTTCCACGAGACTAATGAGACGGTTAACAAGAAGGTCAAAGCCGCTTTAAAGCACGGCCTTACGCCGATAATGTGCGTGGGCGAGCGCCTCGAAGAGCGTGATTCCGGAAAGACTTTTGATGTGGTAAAGAACCATGTCGAAGGCGGGTTAGCCGGCCTCCCTAAAGAGGATGTCGCCAAAATAGTCATTGCCTATGAACCTGTCTGGGCGATCGGGACCGGAAGGACCGCTACGCCGGAACAGGCGCAGGAAGTCCATAAATATATCCGCGAGCTGCTCAAGAAAGCTTACGGCGAGGATGTCTCTTCAAAAGTGAGGATACAATACGGCGGGAGCGTAAAACCCGACAATACGAAGAGCATAATGGCCGGTCCTGACATCGACGGGGCGCTGGTCGGAGGGGCGAGCCTTAAGGTAAAGGATTTCGCCGAAATAGTAAGACAGGGTAAGAAATGAATTAGTTCCCGTTAAAAAGGAGTGGAAATAAGATGTTCGCGTTCTTGATAACTTTGCATGTGATGGCGTGTTTAGTCCTGATAATGGTCATCCTGCTCCAGGCGGGTAAGGGCGGCGGGATATCCGAGACGTTCGGCGGGAGCGGCGGCCTCCAGTCTATGCTGGGGACCAAGGCGTCGTCTTTCCTTACGAAAGCGACCGCCGCGTGCGCTGTCCTCTTTTTGGTGACATCCATGACCTTGGCGCTGATGAGCACCGAAAGGTCCGGCTCGATAGTCGAGAGGGAAGTCACGAAAGAAGAGAAGAAGGCCCCGGCTAAGGCAGCGGGCGAGGCGCCCCAGGCGCAGACGGTGAAACCACAACCCGTGACTGCCGGGACTCAGCAAGCTCCTAAATAAATAATAACCCGGGAGAATAAGATATGTTTAAAAAAATACCGCTTCTTGCGGTATTTTTTTTGCTAGCATCGGGGTCGCTTATGGCGGCCGATTACGGCGACGCCATCATCACGGCCTCAATCGGCGACGCCTCAACGCTTGTCCCTATCCTCGCCTCGGATTCTGCCTCCGCCGAGATATGCGGCCTCGTTTTTAACGGCCTGGTGCGCTATGATAAGGACCTTAATCTCGAAGGTGAGCTTGCCGAGAGCTGGGAGATAAAAGAGGGCGGGCTTGTCATAATCTTCCACCTGCGAAAGAATGCGAGATGGCACGACGGCCAACCCTTTACCGCGCGCGATGTGGAATTCACCTACCAAAAACTTATCGACCCCAACGTAAAGACCCCGTACAGCGGGGATTTTGAGCGGGTTAAATCGCTCGAGGTCCTCGACGACCATACCGTAAAGGTGACTTACAAAGAGCCGTTCTCTCCGGGTCTATCCAGCTGGGGTATGTGGATAATCCCGAAACACTTACTCGAGAAAGAGGATCTGGGTAATACAAAGTTCTCTCGCAATCCGGTCGGGACAGGCCCGTATAAATTCAAGGAATGGAAGACCGGCGAGAAGATAGTCCTCACCTCGAACCCGGATTACTACGAAGGCCGTCCTTATATAAACAGGTATATCTATAGGATAATCCCTGACCAGGCGACCACTTTCCTCGAGCTGCAGACGCAGGGGGTAGATGAGGTCAGCCTGACCCCGCTCCAATACGCGCGCCAGACAGACACGCCGTTCTTCAAGAAATATTACAAAAAGTACAGATATCCTTCGTTCGGTTATACGTACATGGGTTTTAATATGAAAGACCCGGTTTTCACGGACAGGCGCGTAAGGCTAGCGCTCGATTACGCTATCGATAAGGACGAGATAATAAAAGGGGTGCTCCTGGGCCTTGGCAGGATCTCGACCGGCCCGTTCCCGCCCGAGTCGTGGGCGTATAATAAGGAAGTAAAACCCGCCCCATATGACCCTAAAAAAGCGAAGGAATTATTGAAAGAAGCGGGATGGGAAGACCGTGACGGAGACGGCTGGCTCGATAAGGACGGCAAAAAGTTTAAATTCATCATATTGACAAATATGGGGAACGATACGCGCCAGATCTGCGCCGAGATAATCCAAAGGAGATTAAAGGAGATAGGGATAGACGTTGAGATAAGGATAATAGAGTGGGCTACCTTTTTGTCGGAGTTCATAGATAAACATAGATTTAGCGCGGTCATCATGGGATGGAATCTTTCACGCGACCCGGATTGCTATGATATATGGCATTCTTCCAAGCAGAGGCCGGGTGAGTTCAACTTTATCGGGTACGAGAACAAGGAAGTCGACGCCCTTCTCGAGGCAGGCCGCCGCGAGTTTGACGAGGGGAAAAGGAAAGAGATATATAATAAGATGCACCGGTTGATATTCGACGACCATCCCTGCATATTTTTATTCGTGCCGGACGCCTTGCCTATCGTCCATTCGAGATTCAAGGGGATATCGCCGGCGCCGTTGGGTATCGGGTATAATTTCATAAAATGGAACGTGCCTAAAGAAGAGCAGAGATACACCAGATGGTAAACTACATTTTAAGGCGGCTTGTCGGCTTAATGCCGGTGCTGTTCGGTATAACGGTCATCACTTTTTTCCTGATACACCTCTCGCCTGGAAAACCTACCCGCCTTCAGGCCGAGATGTCGCCGAAGATAACCCTAGAGGCGCGGGAGAAACTCGACAGGCTCTACGGCCTAGACAAACCCGTACACGTCCAATACTGGCAATGGATAAAGAGGCTTGCCGTATTCGATTTCGGAAAATCCTTTACCGACGAAAGGCCGGTACTCGTCAAGATCGGTGAACGCATACCGATAACGATAACGATAGAGATATTATCGTTGCTCCTGATATTCCTGATCGCCGCGCCGATCGGTATAATGAGCGCGGTAAAAGAAAATTCCATTTTTGATAAGAGCTCTACGGTTTTTGTCTTTATCGGTTTCGCGACTCCGACCTTCTGGCTGGCCCTCCTGGCGATGAGCTTATTCGGAGTCCATCTCGGATGGCTGCCGATCTCCGGCATAAAATCCCTCGACTTTGAGGAGCTTAATTTCTTCCAGAAGATAGCGGACGTCTCGCGCCATCTGATCCTGCCCGTCTTCGTCTCGGCCTTCGGCGGCCTAGCCGGCATATCCCGTTATATGCGGACCAGCATGCTTGAGGTCATGCATAAGGATTTCATAAGGACGGCGCGGGCGAAGGGGCTTTCCGAGAAAGAGGTAATTTACAAACACGCGCTCAAGAACGCGCTCCTGCCGATAGTGACGATAATCGGGCTTTCGGTGCCGGGGTTGATAGGCGGCAGCGTCATATTCGAATCTATCTACGCCATCCCGGGTATGGGGAAACTCTTCTTCGATTCGGTCATGGCGCGCGATTATCCGGTTATAATGGGGATACTCTTCGTGGGCGCTATTCTTACTCTTCTCGGTAACCTTTTGGCCGACGTGATGTACGCCTGCGTCGACCCGCGTATCCGCGTGGGGGAGAAGCGATGAGGATAAACAAACTTACCGCGGCAGGCATCATTATAGTCTGCGTAATGGGATTTCTCGCTATATTCGCTCCGCAGGTGAGCCGCTATGACCCGAACGGGATAAATCTCGAGAAGGCGCTCTTGCCGCCTTCACACGAACACCCGATGGGGACTGACTCGCTCGGCCGCGACCTCTTCGCGCGTATGGCCTACGGAGGGAGGATATCGCTCTCGGTAGGTTTTGTCGCGGTCGGGATAGCCGTAATAATAGGGTTGATATTGGGTTCACTCGCAGGTTATTACGGCGGCTGGATAGATAGCGTTGTCTCAAGATTTATCGATGTTATGTTGTGTTTCCCCACGCTTTTTTTGATACTGACAGTGATCGCAATAATGGGGCCGAGCATTTTCAGTATTATGGTTGTCATAGGATTGACCGGTTGGATGGGAGCGGCCCGGTTGATAAGGGCCGAAATTTTGAGTTTAAAAGAACGGGAATTCGTCGAAGCGGCCCGCGCTACAGGAGCCAGCGACTTTCGTATCATAGTTCGCCATCTGATCCCTAACGGGATGGGGCCTGTTTTAGTCAACGTTGTGTTAGGTGTAGCGGGGGCGATCCTTATAGAATCGGGGTTGAGTTTCCTCGGCCTCGGCGTCCAGCCGCCAACGCCGAGCTGGGGGAATATTCTCACTGAGGCGAAATCGACCCTGGGCATTGCCTGGTGGATAACCGTCTTTCCCGGATTTGCTATATTAGTCACCGTATTGGGCTATAACCTTTTAGGAGAAGGGTTGCGCGAACATTTCAACCCTCATAAAAAAGGACAATGAACGAACCGCTTTTAGAGATTAAAAACTTATACGTCAATTTCAAACAGGGCGAGAAGACGATCGAGGCTGTCAGGGGCGCTGACCTCAAAGTCTATGAAGGCGAGATCCTAGGCCTCGTCGGGGAATCCGGCTCCGGAAAATCCGTGACCGCGCTTTCCGTGACGAGGCTCCTCCCAAGTTCGGCCGAAATAACCAAGGGCGACATATTATTCGACGGCCGCGAGATATTTAAATTATCGGAAGAACAGCTCAGGAATATAAGAGGGGCGAAGGTCTCATATGTATTCCAGGACCCGGCGACGTCCCTTAACCCGGTCTTTACCATAGGCGACCAGCTTATCGAGACGATACGGCTCCACCAGAGATCGAAGGAGAACGAGGCATTCGATACGGCCGTCGGGCTGCTCAAGGACGTCGGGATGCCGTCGCCGAAAGAAGTAATGTTCTCTTATCCGCACCAGCTCTCAGGCGGTATGAAGCAGAGGGTGATGATAGCAATGGCGATATCATGCAGGCCGAAACTTTTGATCGCCGATGAGCCGACTACCGCGCTCGACGTCACCATACAGGCGCAGATCCTTGAGCTCCTCGAAAAATTGAGGGAGGATCTTAAACTCACCGTCCTTTTAATTACCCACGACCTTTCGATAGTCGCGCAGGTCGCGGAGAAGACCGCGGTGATGCAGGAGGGGAAGATCGTCGAATACGGCGATACCGACATGATATACAAGAAGCCGTCGCATCCTTACACGAAGAAACTAATAGATTGCATCCCGAAGATGAGCAGGAGATAGAGTGCAGCCGGTACTTTCTGTAAAAGACGTAAAAAAATATTTCCCGGTCGCTAGGGGGCTTGCCCGCCATATCGTAGGCGAGGTCAAGGCCGTCGACGGGATATCCTTCGATGTCGAAGCAGGGAAGACGCTCGGCTTGGTCGGTGAATCGGGCTGCGGAAAGACGACGCTGGCCAGGATAATACTCAATCTCCTTAACCCTACAGCCGGGAAGATATCATTCGAAGGGCAGCAGATAACCGGCCTCGCGCAGGATAGGATGCGGCCGTTAAGGAAAAGATTGCAAGTCGTCTTCCAGGACCCGTATAATTCGCTTAACCCGAGGATGAAAATTGGCGAGATCTTAAGTGAGCCGCTGCTGGTTCACGGAATCGGCGACGCCAAGCAGCGCCGGCTGAAAGTCATGGAGCTGCTTTCGAAGGTCGGATTGCAGGCCGACCACGCGAAGCGTTACCCGCACCAGTTCAGCGGCGGGGAGCGCCAGAGGATAGGTATAGCGCGGGCGCTCGCGACAGATCCCAAACTTATTGTCTGCGACGAGCCGGTTTCATCACTCGACCTCTCGATACAGGCGCAGATATTGAAATTGCTGACGGGCCTCCAGAAGGAATTGGGCCTATCATATCTCTTTATCTCGCACGACCTGCGGGTCATAGAATCTATATCCGATTCGGTCCTGGTAATGTACCTGGGCAAGGCCTTTGAATACGCCTCTACCGATGAGCTTTACTCATTTCCTATACACCCTTACACCGAGGCTCTCTTCTCAGCGATATCTATCGGGCCGGATCGCAAGAAGAAAAAGATGATAGTAAAAGGCGAACTGCCGTCTCCGTTATCCCCGCCTGCCGGCTGCAAATTCCATCCCCGTTGCCCATACGCCGAACCCCGGTGCAAGATAGAAGAACCTCTCTTAGAGGAGGTCAAACCGGGGCATTTCGTCGCCTGCCCGCCAAGGGTGAGGCAGTTGGTTAAATAATTAAGCATATACTCAATTGTTATAGGGTTGCATTTCTAACGTCTTTTCGCTATAATCGGAGGTGCTATGGTAGACAAGATAATATTCTTTCTGATAAAGCCGCTTTCACCGTTGGCCCCGTTCATACTCAGTTTTATACCGGTATTCGTTGCGGTCAATGCCTTTGGCAACCTGCCGTTATATATCGGCCTGACCGAGGGCATGAGCAAATCCGATAAAAAGAGGGTCATCAACAAGAGTATACTTGTAGCAACAGTGGTGGCGTTATTATTTATATTCGCGGGAAAGCTCGCCCTGCGGCTTACCGGGGTCGAGGTCTTTGACTTCAGGATAGGCGGTGGCATACTTTTATTGGTACTTTCGGTGCACCTCCTGCTTCCGGGCGAAGAGAAGAAGAGGCATGCCTCAGCGGATGTAGGCGTATTTCCGTTGGGGACGCCGCTTATAACGGGGCCGGCGGTCCTGACGACGATACTTATCATTATAGACCTTTACGGCATATTGCCCACCGTCATATCGATATTGGCAAATATGGCCATAAGCTGGGCCGTATTGACCTATTCGGAGTTCTTCATAAAAATGCTCGGGCAGGGCGGTTCCAGGGCCCTGGCGAAGGTTGCGGACATATTCCTGGCGGCGATCGCAATAATGATGATAAGGATGGGGATATTGGAGATAATCGTAAGGATGGCGGCGAAAAAATAATATGAAAAAGAATGTAATAGCTTTCATAATGGCGGGCGGGAAGGGCGAGAGGCTCATCCCCCTGACGAGGGACAGGACCAAACCGGCCGTCCCGTTCGGCGGGATATACAGGATCATCGACGTCACGCTCTCGAACTGCATAAATTCGGGCATACGCCGCATACACGTCCTCATCCAGTATAAATGCAACTCACTCATAAGGCACCTGCGGCTCGGGTGGAACATATTCGACGCCGAACTCGGGGAATATATAGATATCGTCCCGGCGCAGATGAGGACCGGAGATACGTGGTATATGGGCACCGCCGACTCGATTTTCCAGAACCTTTATTTCATCGAGACCGAAAAACCCGAATATGTCCTGATACTGGCCGGCGACCACATCTACAAGATGAATTACGCGGAGATGATCGACTACCACATCGCCAAGGGCGCGGACTGCACCGTCTCGGTCGTCGAGATGGATAAGAAGGATTCGCAGCATTTCGGCGTGCTCGAGGTCGACCGGAATGAGAGGATACTCGGTTTCGAGGAGAAGCCGAAGACCCCTAAGACGATCCCCGGCGACCCGGCTCATATCTACGCGTCGATGGGCATATACGTCTTCAAGACAGATGTGCTAAAAGAGGTGCTTAACGCCGACTCACAGGACCCGGCGAGCAAACACGATTTCGGAAAGAATATCCTCCCCGGGATGGTCGCGAGGAAGGAGAAGGTCTTTGCTTATAATTTTAAGGACGAGAACAAGAAAGAGGCGCAATACTGGCGCGACATAGGGACGCTCGACGCGTATTATGAGGCGAATATGGACCTTGTCGGCGTGACGCCGGTCTTTAACCTTTACGACAAGGAATGGCCGATCCGCACCTATATGGAGAAATACCCGCCGGCCAAGTTCGTTTTCGCGGGCGGCGACGACGGCGCGCGCATCGGCGTGGCGATAGATTCGATGGTCTCGAACGGATGCATAATATCCGGCGGCAAGGTCGACCGCTCGATACTCTCGCCGAACGTGAGGGTAAACAGCTACGCCAGCGTCACCGATTCGATAGTGATGGAAGGCGTGGATATCGGCCGCAACGCCAGGATAAGACGGGCGATAATAGATAAAGATGTCAAAGTCCCGCAGGGGACAGAGATCGGGTACGATCTCGAGGAAGACAAGAAGAGATTTACGGTGACCGAGTCCGGGCTGGTCGTGGTAGCCAAGAGCACGGTCATAGAAAGATAGATGCGGCGCGATATACCGGTTGTGATCAGGCTTTTGCGCCGCCGTTTCGGAAGGCTCAGGTTCAGGAGAGAGAAAGACGCGGTAGGCCTGCTCGTCAAGACTATCCTCTCGCAGAACACCTCTGATGTAACTTCCTTTCGGGCGTTCGACAACCTAAAAAAGCGTTTCAGGAACTGGGAGAGCTTAAGGAGGGCGGACGTCCCGGCCATAAGGCGCGAGATAAAGATCGCCGGCCTTTCGAATATCAAGGCGTCCCGCATCAAACATGCCTTGAACTTAATATATTTGATGCGGGGCTCGCTGGAGTTGGATTTTTTAAAGCGGACGGGTACGCGTGAAGGATACGCGTTCTTAAGATCAATAAAAGGCGTCGGGCCTAAGACGGCGGCGATAGTCCTGCTCTTTGGGTTTAATAAGCCGGTTATGCCGGTAGATACGCATATATTCAGGGTGACAAAGCGCCTCGGGCTTATCGGCGGAAAGATTACGCCGGAGAAGGCGCAGGAATACCTGACCGCGGAAACACCAGCGGACGCGATAAAGGAATTCCACGTGCACCTGATAATGCACGGCAGGCAGGTATGCGCGGCACGGGACCCGAAATGCCCGTTGTGCGACCTTAAGCAGGCGTGTAAATATTACGGAGAAAAGTATGGAAGACAAGGCGTTAATAATAGGAAATAGGGAGTTTAGGTCGCGGCTACTCGTCGGCACCGGCAAGTACGCCGATTTCGATGTAATGAAAAAAGCGCTTGAGGCATCCGGCGCCGAGATAGTCACCGTCGCGATAAGGCGGCTCGACCTCGGCGATGCCGGCGCGAAGAAAGAAACTCTACTTGACCATATCGACAGAAATAAATATACTATATTGCCTAACACGGCAGGCTGCTACACGGCGGAGGACGCGATAAGGATAGCGCATATCGCGCGAGGGATGGGCCTGTCCGAGTTGGTAAAACTCGAGGTCATAGGCGATGAAAAGACGCTCTTCCCGGACACGGAAGCGCTGCTCGCGGCGACCAAAGTCCTCGTCAAGGAAGGTTTCACCGTCATGCCGTACACGAACGACGACCCGGTCATGGCGAAGAAGCTCGCGGACGCGGGCGCGGCGTGCGTCATGCCCCTGGCTTCTCCGATCGGTTCGGGTATGGGGATATTGAACCCCATAAATATAAGATTTATCCGGGAAGCCGTTAAAGTGCCGGTGATAGTCGACGCGGGTGTAGGCACGGCCTCGGATGTGGCGGTAGCGATGGAATTAGGTGTCGACGGCGTGCTTATGAATACCGGCATCGCGGGGGCAAAAGACCCGGTTGGGATGGCCCGTGCTATGAGATTGGCGACCGAAGCGGGGAGATTGGCATATCTGTCGGGAAGGATAGCGATGAAGCAATACGCTTCGCCGTCGAGCCCGACAACAGGGATCATAAAATAATATGGTAAGAAAAGCGCAGGTAAAGGACACAGGGCGTATACACGAGCTTATAGACTATTACGCGAAGAATAATCTGATGCTTCCCCGTGCGGAGAGCGAGATCGCGGAGAACATTAGGGATTTCTGGGTATACGAGAAAGGCAGCGTCCTGATAGGCTGCGCCGCGCTGCATATCTTCTCGAATAAACTGGCGGAAATAAGGTCTTTGGCTGTCGATGCCGGCCACGTGAAATCAGGGATCGGTACCGGGCTGGTGAAGTCATGCCTGAAAGAAGCGCAGGATATGGGGATAAAAAGCGTTTTCGTGCTTACGCAGAAATCGGATTTCTTCAAGAGATTCGGGTTTATGCCGATCGAGAAGAAGAAGCTGCCTCAGAAGATATGGACAGATTGCAGCATCTGCGCGAAGTTCGCGAAGTGCGATGAGATAGCATATGTCAAGGAGTTGTAAATGGGATACACGATAACTGAAAAAATATTGATGGCGCATGCGGACAGGAAGTCGATATCTCCCGGCGATTTGATCGACTGCAAGGTCGACCTCTGCCTCGGCAACGATATCACCGCGCCTATAGCGATATCGGAGTTCGAGAAAGCCGGCGCAGGTAAGGTCTTCGATAATAAGAAGATAGCGCTCGTCCCTGACCACTTCTCTCCGGCGAAGGATATTAAATCCGCCGAACAGCTCAAGGTGCTCAGGGAGTTCGCGAAGAAGCATAGCATCAAGTATTATTACGAGATCGGGTGCATGGGCATCGAGCATGCGCTCCTCCCGGAAGAGGGGCTTACCATGCCCGGTGACCTTATAATCGGCGCGGATTCGCATACCTGCACATACGGCGCTGTCGGCGCGTTCTCGACAGGCGTCGGCTCGACAGACCTCGCCGCGGTATTCATAAGGGGCAGGATATGGTTTAAAGTGCCGGAGTCGATAAAATTCGTATACAGCGGAAAGCTCAATAAATGGGTCGGAGGCAAGGACCTCATACTCTACACGATAGGCGATATCGGCGTAGACGGGGCTTTGTATAAGGCGATGGAGTTCACAGGCGGCGCGATCGAGCGCCTTCCGATGGACGACCGTTTCGCGATGTGCAATATGGCCATCGAGGCCGGCGGCAAGAACGGCATCATCGCGGCCGATGGAACTACATTGAAATACGTGAAAGAGACTACCAAGAAATCCAAGAAGAAATGGAAAATATACAAGAGCGATAAGGACGCGCAATATAGTGAGGTAAAGGAATACGACGTCTCGAAACTCGAGCCGATGGTATCCTTGCCGCCGTTGCCGTCCAACGCGAAGCCTGTAAGCCAGGTCAAGAACGTCAGGATCGACCAGTCGGTAATCGGCTCATGCACGAATGGCCGCATCAGCGACTTAAGGATGGCCGCGAAGGTCTTGAAGGGAAAGAAAGTCCATAAGGACGTGCGCTGCATAATCTTCCCGGCCACACAGGCGGTATATTTACAGGCGATGGACGAAGGATTGCTCGAGATATTCGTGAGATCTGGCTGCGCAGTCTCGACTCCTACGTGCGGGCCGTGTTTAGGCGGGCATATGGGGATATTGGCCGCGGGCGAGCGCTCTATCGCGACGACGAACCGCAACTTTGTCGGGCGGATGGGGCACTTGAAGTCCGAGGTCTATCTCTCGAACCCGGCTGTAGCCGCGGCTAGCGCGATAAAGGGCAGGATCGCGCATCCGGAGGAAGTAATATGATACTCAAAGGGAAGACCTGGAAATTCGGAAATGACATAAATACAGATGAGATAATTCCGGCGAAGTACCTTGTTTCGGTTGACCCAAAGGTGCTCGGGGAGAATTGCATGGACGGTATAACCCCCGGGTTTTCTAAGAAGATCTCTGCCGGCGATATTATAGTGGGCGGCAAGAACTTCGGCTGCGGCTCGAGCCGTGAGCACGCGCCGCTCGCGATAAAAGGAAGCGGCATTTCGTGCGTCATCGCGGACAGCTTCGCGAGGATATTCTACAGGAACAGCATAAACATCGGCCTCCCGATATTTGAATGCCCGGAGGCCGCGAAGTCAATAGAAGAAGGCGACGAAGTGGAAGTCGACGCCTCGACAGGGTTGATAAGGAACCTCACAAAAAACAAGAAGTACCAGGCGAAGCCGATGCCCGCGTTCATGCAGGAGCTTATCGGGGCGGGCGGGCTCATGAAATGGGTGGTCAAGAAAAATGGGTAATTACAGGATAGCGGTCATACCCGGCGACGGGACAGGGCCGGAAGTGATAAACGAAGGACTTAAGGTCTTAAAAGCCGCAAGCGATAAGTTCGGCTTCAAATACGAGACGAAGGTATTCGATTTCAGCGGCGAACGCTACCTGAGGACAGGAAAGACCGTCGAGGATAAAGATGTCGAGGAGCTCAGGAAATATAACGCGATCTATCTCGGCGCTGTCGGGCATCCTGATGTAAAGCCAGGCATCCTCGAACAGCAGGTCCTTCTTAAATTGCGGTTTTCGCTAGACCAGTATATAAACCTCCGCCCGGTAAAGCTCTATAACTCGGCATACTGCCCGCTCAAGGACAAGAAACCGGAGGATATAGATTTTGTCGTCGTGCGAGAGAATTCGGAAGGCCTCTACAAGGGGATGGGCGAGTTCCAGAAGAAAGGGTCTGATGAAGAGGTGGCTATACAGATCTCTTATAACACCCGCAAGGGCGTCGAGCGCTGTATCCGTTACGCTTTCGAGTTATGCAAGAAGCGCAACAGGAAAAATAGGCTTACGCTCTGCGGAAAGACGAACGTCCTGACTTACGCCTGGGACTTATGGCAGAGGACGTTCAACGAGGTCGCGAAAGAGTTTCCCGAGGTCAAGACAGATTACGCGCATGTCGACGCGACTACGATGTGGTTCGTCAAGAACCCGGAATGGTTCGACGTCATCGTGACAGACAACCTCTTCGGAGATATCATAACCGACCTCGGCGCGATGATACAGGGCGGTATGGGTATCGCGGCCGGCGGGAACATCAACCCGAAGGGCGTATCGATGTTCGAGCCGATAGGCGGCTCAGCCCCGAAATACACGGGCCAGAACGTAATCAACCCCTTGGCCGCTATCTGCGCCGGCGGGATGATGCTCGAAAACCTCGGCGAGGAAAAAGCCGGAAAGGCGATAGAGGACGCGGTCATAAAGGTCGTGAACACGAAATTGAAGTCTCTCGCTGCCGGTAAAATGGGTTATTCAACAAGCGAAGTCGGCGATATGGTCGCCGTAATGATATAAGGGTTAAAGAAATGAAAAGAAAAAGTAAATATAATGTAGTCGTTGTCGGAGTAGGTGTCGTAGGGATAGAGATGCTGCGCGTATTGCGCCAGCGGAATTTCCCGGTAGGAGACCTGCGGGTTTTGGCGCGCAGCGAAAGGGAGATAACCGTTGACGGAGAAAAATACTCTGTCCGGGCGATCTCACCTGAGGCGTTTGACGGGATGGACATAGCGCTTTTTGCCGGAACTGAGGGCGAGAAGGGCGCGGCTGTCACTTATGCCCCTGAGGCGGTAAAGAGGGGTTGCATCGTCATAGATAACGGCGCCGATTTCAGGATGGACCCGAAAGTCCCCTTGGTCGTACCGGAAGTTAACGCCGCCGACGTCAAAAAGCATAAAGGGATAATCGCGAACCCGAACTGTTCGACCATACAGATGGTCGTAGCGCTTAACCCGATCCACAAAAAGGTCGGGATAAAGAGGATAATCGTCACTACCCTGCAGGCGTCATCCGGCGCCGGAAAGAGCGCGGTAGATCAGTTGAAAGCAGAGGCGGCGGCGATCCACGCGAGCAGATACGAGAATATACACGTAGACGTCGAGCGCTCGATGCCGCAGCAGCTGGCATATAACGTCTTTCCACACATCGGCAGTTTCGTTGAATGTGATTATACCAACGAGGAGTGGAAGCTTGTCAACGAGACCCATAAGATAATGCACGCGGATAAGATAAAGATCTCCGCGACCACCGTGAGGGTGCCTGTCAGGACCGGCCATTCCGAATCTGTATATATAGAGACAGGGAAACCGATAAGCCCGGATAAGGTCAGGGCGCTCCTTTCGAGTTCGCCGGGCATCATAGTCGAGGATGACCCCAAGAAAGGCCTTTATCCCATGCCCAAGGACGCTGAGGGAAGGGATGAAACCTTTGTTGGCCGCATCCGCTCCGATTGTTTCGTAAAGAACGGGCTGTGGCTGTGGGTCGTAGCGGATAACCTGCGCAAGGGCGCCGCTACCAACGCGGTCCAGATCGCCGAATGCGTAATATCCTACTCAAAATAGAATACGACGGCACCGATTACGCCGGTTGGCAGTCGCAGAAGAACGCAAAGAGCATACAGGATACTATAGAAGCCGCGCTTAATCGGATAACAGGCCGTAAAGCGCGGCTTATCTCTTGCGGGAGGACCGACTCCGGCGTCCACGCGTTAAGCCTGTTCGCGAATTTTAAGACCGAATCGAAGATCCCGCCCTTCAAGCTGCAGAGGGCGCTCAACAGCGTCCTGCCCAAGGATATAGCGATAAAGGAAGCGAAAGAAGCCCCGCTTAAATTCAATTCAAGGTTCGACGCTAAGTCTAAACTATACCGCTACACTATAATGAACGGCTCATCCCGGTCCGCGATCTCCGGGAATTTTACAGTTTATCTTCCTTATAAGCTTAATGTCGCATTGATGAAAAAAGAAGCGAAGGTCCTCGCGGGAAAGCATGACTTCAAATCGTTCCAGGCCGCGGACAGGGTTGAACGCTCCTCGGTCCGCACTATAAAGAAACTTGATATAAAAAAGAAGGGCGAGGCTATAATTATTGATATCGAGGCAGACGGATTTTTGTATAATATGGTAAGGAATATCGCCGGGACGTTGGTAGATATCGGCCGCGGAAAGCTTCCGGCAGGGAGCATGGTCCGTATCCTTAAAGCAAAGGATAGGGAACTTGCCGGTGAGACAGCCCCGGCGAAGGGGTTGTGCCTCATTGAGGTAAAATATTAGCGGATTGGACTAATTTTCCCTTGACATTCCCTCGTATTATGTTATAATTCTTACTTCTTGGTGTTTACCTATCTGAGGAAGGCCTAAAATGGTGAAAAAGGAAGAAAAAATATCGGAAAAATGGTTTATAGTCGATGCCGAAGGCAAGATCCTGGGAAGGGTCGCCGTGGCTGTCGCGCGCGTACTTTCGGGCAAAAATAAGCCCACGTACCGCAGGGATTTCAATACCGGCGACGGGGTAGTCGTCGTGAACGCCGCAAAGATAAAAGTGACCGGCAATAAGCTGAAGGCAAAAGAATATGACTGGTATTCGGGCTATCCCGGCGGCAGGAGATCCGAGATGTTAGGGGATCTGCTCGTGAGGAAGCCGGAATACGTCATTACCCACGCGGTGAAAGGCATGCTGCCGAAGAACAAGGTCGGGAAGAGCGCGTTGGGCAAATTGAAAGTATTCGCGGGCAAGGAACATAACATGGCGGCCCAGAAACCCGAACCTTTAAAGGTATAATACAGGAGCGAAATGGAAGCGCAGGCATTATTTTTAGGTACAGGAAGAAGGAAAGAGTCGACGGCCAGGGTCATATTGAAACCCGGCTCAGGCCAGTTCGTCGTCAATAAAAGGACTATCGATGATTATTTTCCGAGGGAGACGCTTAGGGGCATCCTCAGGGAACCGCTTGAAGCGACACAGACCGCGGCCAAATACGACATTTTTGTGAATGTCGCAGGCGGCGGCGTCGCAAGCCAGGCTGGCGCTGTGCGTTTGGGCATAGCCCGCGCCTTGCTCAAGGCGGATGCTACTTTCCGTTCCGTTCTCCGCGGCAAAGGCCTTTTGACCCGCGATCCGCGCATGAAGGAACGTAAAAAGTACGGACAAAAAGGAGCCCGCAGCCATTTCCAGTGGACTAAACGTTAGCACCTTATTTATATAAGGCAAAATTACGCCTATTCCGACGGAAACAGCTTGACGGAATAGGCGTTTTTATTTTATAATCTAATGACGAAAGGGAATAAAATGGCAAAAGAAAAACTTAAAGTAGCGGTGGTCGGCGCGACCGGTTATGCCGGCTGCGAGCTGATAAAGATACTGCTGGTCCATCCGGAGGTAACGATAACTTCGGTAAGCGGCAAGGTTGAGAAGGCCGAGAAGATATCGGAGATATTCCCGCTATTCAAAGGCCGGCTTGGCCTTGTATGCGGCAATGTCGACGTTCCGGCCATATCGAAGGCGGCAGACCTGATATTCCTGGCGCTTCCGCATAAGGTCTCGATGCTCTTCGTCCCTGATTTTTTGAAGGCGGGAAAGAAGGTCGTCGACCTGAGCGCGGATTACAGGCTCAAAGATACAGGCGTATACGAGAAATGGTACGGCGCGAAACACACGAGCGTGGAGCTGCTTAAGGAAGCGGTATACGGGCTTCCGGAACTTCATAAGAAAGAGATAGAAAAGTCCAAGTTCATAGCGAACCCGGGATGTTATCCGACCGGCTCGATACTCGGAAGCGCCCCGTTGGTGAGTAAAGGCCTCGTCGATACGGACCAGATCATCGTCGACTCGAAATCCGGCGTTACCGGGGCAGGCAGGGCGGCTTCGCTGGCGCTTAATTTCGCGGAATTAAACGAGAACTTCAAGGCATACAAGATAAACCAGCACCAGCATATGCCTGAGATAGACCAGGAGCTTTCTATCGCGGCGGGCTCGAAGATAGGCGTCACGTTCACCCCGCATCTGGTGCCGATGAACAAAGGGATACTCTCGACGATATATTTCACGCTGAAGAAAGAGGCGACCACCGCAGAGCTGCTGTCGCTTTATAAACAGTTCTACAAAGGCGCGCCGTTCGTCAGGGTGCTGGATGAGGGCATATTCCCGGAGACGAAGCACGTCTACAGCACGAACTTTTGCGATATCGGTATAAAAACGGCGGGAAAGCGGGTTATAGTGATCACCGCGATAGATAACCTTTGGAAAGGCGCCGCATCGCAGGCGGTCCAGAACATGAATTTGATGATGGGATTCGGCGAAACTGCGGGCCTTATTTAATGAAGACGATAAAGGGATCGGTGACAGCCCCTCAGGGATTTGCCGCCTCCGGCGTCAAAAGCGGGATAAAAAAGAAGGGCCTCGACCTGTGCCTGATCTATTCGAGCGTGCCGGCCCACGCGGCCGGCGTATTCACGAAGAATACGGTAAAGGCCGCGCCGGTAGTGCTTTCCGCCGGGAATTTAAAGGACGGATGGGCGCAGACGATAATAGCTAACAGCGGGAACGCCAACTGCCTTAACGGGAAGAACGGGATGAAGTGGGCGGTCCGGATGGCTGAGGCGGTTTCGGCGAATACCTGGATAGACGCGCAGGATGTGCTCGTCGCGTCGACCGGGATAATCGGAAAACCGCTCGCGGTAGAAAAGATCGAGGCGTCTGTGCCGGCCCTGGTGAAAGGCCTGTGCAAGGAGGGCGAGCTTTCCGCGGCCAAGGCGATAATGACGACCGACCTGGTCCCGAAGAGGATAGCGGTCGCTGTGAAGATAGGCGGCAAGACCGTGAAGATAGGCGGGATAGCCAAGGGTTCGGGTATGATTTGCCCCAACATGGCGACACTGCTGTGTTTCATCACGACCGACGCGGATATAGATGTTAAAGCATTAAAGAGTTCCTTGAAAGACGCGGTAGAGGATTCATTGAATATGGTGACGGTCGACGGCGATATGAGCACGAACGACACCGTTTTTATAATGGCTAACGGCCTCGCCGCGAACGCGAAGATAAAGAACGATAGCAAGGGCCATAAAATATTCTGTGAAGCGCTGAAATACGTCATGGTCTACCTGGCCAAGGAGATAGCCAGGGACGGGGAAGGCGCGAATAAATTTATAGAAGTGCAGGTCAAGGGAGCGAAGAGCAAGGCCGACGCGAAGAAGATGGCGAAAGAGATAGCCAATTCGAACCTAGTCAAGACGGCTATCGCAGGCGAGGACCCGAATACCGGGAGGATCGCCTCATCGGCCGGGGCCTCGGGAGTGAAACTTAACGAGTCGAAGCTGGATATTTACCTGAACGGCATAAAGATAGTCAGCGGCGGGAACGCCAATTTCGGATTAAGGCCGAAGGCGCAGAAGTCGCTTAAGAAGAAAGAAGTTGCGATAACGGTCGGGCTAAACTCGGGCAAGCATTCGGCGACGGCGTGGACATGCGACCTTACGGAAGGGTATATTAAAATAAATGCAAGATATAATTAAAAAGGCCGA
Source organism: Candidatus Omnitrophota bacterium (assembly GCA_041653595.1). Classification (NCBI taxonomy): domain Bacteria; kingdom Pseudomonadati; phylum Candidatus Omnitrophota; species Candidatus Omnitrophota bacterium. The sequence continues at coordinate 98,684 of JBAZFB010000005.1, forward strand.
CGTCCTCATAGAGGCGCTGCCTTACATAAAGAAGTTCAGGGGCAAGACGGTCGTCATAAAGGCCGGCGGCAGCATGATGGAGAACAGGGAAGTCATCTCCGGTATCTTCCAGGACATAATCTTCATGAGTCTGGTCGGGATAAAGCCGGTAATCATACACGGCGGCGGGCCGAGGATAACCGAGAAGATGAAGGAAGCCGGTATCGTCGCGAAATTCGTAGACGGGTTCAGGGTCACCGACGCGAAGACGATGAAGATAGTCGACGATACGCTCGAGGCGACGAACAAGGAGATAGCCAAACATATAGAAGAGCTGGGCGGCAAGGTCAAGGCGCTGTCAGGCAAGAAGGACAAGATAATAAAGGCTGTGACTTTAAAGCATAAGGGCAAACACATGGGTTTCCTGGGGAAGATCGTATCTGTAAACACCAAGCCCATTAAGGACGCTCTCAAGGACGGCGCCATACCCGTCATAACCCCGGTGGCATTAGGGAAAGATGGGAAGGCCTATAATATCAACGCCGACCTTGCGGCCTGCGACATAGCCGCGGCGCTTAAGGCGGAAAAATTTGTTTTGATAACCGATACCAATGGGATATTGAGAGACGAGTCTGACGAGTCTACTCTCATCCCGACATTAAAAAGGAAGGAAGCCGAAGAATTGATCGAAAGGGGAGTAATACGGGGCGGGATGATCCCCAAGGTCAAGGCAGTGGTCGACGCGCTGAAGAAAGGCGTGAATAAGACGCATATTATCGACGGTAGGCTGAGCCACGCGATATTACTTGAGGTATTCACCGACAAAGGAATAGGAACGGAGATAATAAAATGACGAAGACAGAAGAAGTTGTGCAACTGTATTACGAATACGTGATGCCGACTTACGCCAAGTCGCCGCTTGTGATGGTAAAAGGCAAAGGCATAAAGGCATATGACATAGAGGGCAAAGAGTTCCTGGATTTTTTCCCCGGATGGGCCGTGTCAGGGCTGGGCCATTGCCACCCGAAGGTGGTCAAGGCGATAAAGGAGCAGGTTGGGAAGATAATCCACGTGCCGAACAACTATTACAACGAACTGCAGGGGAAACTGGCGAAGAAGATAATAGAGAATTCGTTCGAAGGCAAGGTCTTCTTCTGCAACAGCGGCGCAGAGGCGGTGGAAAGCGCCATCAAACTGGCGAGAAAAGTAGGGTATCCGTCGGGAAAATATGAGATAATAACGATGGAAGATTCATTCCACGGACGGACACTGGCCGCGATAACGGCGACGGCGCAGCCTAAATACCAGGAAGGTTTCGCGCCGCTCCCGGGCGGTTTCGTGTACGCTAAGTTCAACGACCTGGAATCGGTCAAGTCGAAGATAACCGACAAGACAGCCGCGATAATGCTCGAGCCGATACAAGGCGAGGGCGGGATAAACGTCGCGTCCGAGGAGTTCATCGCGGGATTGAAGAAAGTCTGCGAAGAGAAGAAGATACTCCTCGTATTCGATGAGGTCCAGACAGGGATAGCCAGGACAGGGAAGATGTTCTGCTACCAGCATTACGACGTGGTGCCTGATATTATGACGCTGGCCAAGTCGCTCGGCGGCGGGTTCCCGATAGGCGCGATGGTCGCAAAGAAGGAGATCGCCGACGTTCTGCAGCCCGGGACCCATGCCTCGACATTCGGAGGCAGCCCGCTCGCGTGCGCCGCGGCGCTCGCGGTATTCGAGGCAATAGAGGAAGGCAACCTTGTCGAGAAGGCCGTAAGGAGGGGCAGGTATCTCCATAACAGGCTCTCGCTTTTAAAGAAGGATTTCCCGTTCGTGAAGATAGTAAGGGGCAAAGGCCTGATGCAGGCGGTGGAGCTTGAGATAGAGGGGAAGCAGATAATAGACAAATGCGTCGAGAAGGGCCTCCTCATAAATTGCACACAGAAGAAGGTATTGAGGATAATGCCGCCGCTGGTGGTAAAGAACGCGGATATAGACGCGGCTGTCGCGATCATACAGGAAGTAATGAAGGGAGTAACAGTTGAAGGTTAAAGACCTGATAACGATAAAAGACCTTTCGATCTCGGATATCGAGGAGATATTCGCCCTGGCCGCGAAGCTAAAGGGTGAGGGAAGGATATCTAAAGACGAGCCGTTGAATGGGAAGACCCTGGGGTTGATATTCCAGAAGCCCTCTTTAAGGACGAAGGTGTCTTTCGCGGCCGCGATGGCGCAGTTAGGCGGCACGGCGATATACCTGGCGCCGGAGGAAGTAAAGCTCGGCGAAAGGGAAGAGATAAAGGATGTCGCGCGGACGATGGCGAGGTATCTCGACGGGATAGTCGCCAGGACGTTCAAGCACGATGACATCGTGGAACTGGCGGAGTATTCGTCGGTCCCGGTCATAAACGGGTTATCGGATTTCTCGCACCCGTGCCAGGCGCTGGCAGACCTTTTTACGGTCAAAGAGAAGAAGGGCAAGGTAAAAGGCGTCAAGATCGCGTTTGTGGGCGACGGCAATAACGTCTGCAACTCGCTTCTCATGACCGCGGCCCGGGTAGGGGCGGATATCGCCGTGGCTACACCCAAGGGTTACGAGCCGGATAAAGAGGTCGTGAAGATAGCCGAGGATTTCGCCGGAGTCACTGGCTCGAAGGTCGTTATCTGCACCGACCCGGAGAAGGCGGTTGCCGGAGCGGACGTCGTGTATACGGACGTCTGGACGAGTATGGGACAGGAGAAGGAAAGGGCGAAAAGGTTAAAGGCATTTAAGGGTTTCCAGATAAATGAGAAGCTTTGTTCGAAGGCTAAAAAAGATTATATTATCATGCACTGTCTGCCCGCGCACAGGGGCGAGGAGATCTCTGACGAGTCTCTGGAGAGCCCGCATTCGGTTGTATTTGATCAGGCGGAGAATAGACTGCATGTCGAAAAGGCGATATTACTTTTACTTTTAAAGTGAGGATGAGATGAACAAGAAAGTAGTGCTTGCGTATTCAGGCGGACTCGATACTTCGGTCATAATAAAGTGGCTGTCGAAGAAGGGTTACGACGTCATCGCTTATATGGCTGACGTAGGCCAGGAGTCTGACTTTGAGGTCTATAAGAAGAGGGCATTGGCTACCGGCGCCGTAAAGGTCGTTGTCGAGGACCTAAAGAAGGAGTTCGTGAAGGACTTCGTATTCAAGTCGCTTAAAGCCGGGGCGGTATACGAAGGCGGATACCTGCTTGCGACAGCGCTGTCGAGGCCGATAATCGCCAAGGGGCTCGTAGAGACGGCCCATAAAGAGAAGGCCGCATATGTCGCGCACGGCTGCACGGGTAAAGGTAACGACCAGGTAAGGTTTGAAGTCACTATCGGATCGCTTGATCCGGAACTGAAAATACTGGCGCCTGTCAGGGAGTGGGAGCTTAAGACAAGGGCCGAAGAGATAGAATATGCAAAGAAGAATAATATTCCCATTGATACGACAAAGAAAAAGCCGTACTCGATTGATCTTAATCTATGGGGAATATCGATTGAAAGTGGGAAGCTGGAAGATCCTTATTACGCGCCTGACGAAGATATATATCAACTTACAAAGGGAGTAGATAAGGCTGCGGCGGAGCCTGTCTACGCGGAGATAGAGTTCAAGGAAGGCGTGCCGGTAAAATTTAACGGCAAGGCGATGGACGGAGTGAGCCTGATATTGAAACTGTCGAAGATAGCCGGCGACGCAGGCGTAGGCAGGAGCGATATGATCGAGAACAGGCTCGTCGGCATAAAGTCCAGGGAGATATACGAGGCGCCGGCCGCGTGGACGCTTTTTAACGCGCATAAGGCGCTCGAAGCCCTTGTCCTTGACAGGGAGACGCTCCATTTCAAGGAGGTTGTCGCGCTCAAATACGCGGAGCTTACTTATTTCGGGCTCTGGTATACGCCGCTCAAGGAAGCGCTCGACAAATTCGTCGACGATACGCAGAAATCCGTCAACGGCACGGTAAAGGTGAAACTGCATAAAGGCCATTGCATCGTCGTAGGCAGGAAATCGCCGGATTCGCTTTACAAGAAAGAATTGGCGACGTATGAGCAAGGCGATAAGTTCGACCAGTCGCTGGCGAAGGGTTTCGTCCAGATTTGGGGATTGCCTTATAAAGGATCGCATAAAAAATGAAAAATAAACTTTGGGGCGGAAGGTTCAAGAAGTCGCAGGACCCTGAGTTCGAGGATTTTTCGTGCAGCATGTATTTTGACTACAGGCTGGCAGAGTACGACGTCCTCGGCTCTATCGCCCACGCGAAGATGCTCGGGAAATGCGGGATAATCCCGAAGAAGGACGCCGCCGCAATAGTAAAAGGGCTTACCGCGATATCTAAAGAGATCGATGCGGGCAGGTTCGTATACGACTTTACGGCCGAGGATATCCATACGAATATCCAGAATGCACTGGAGAAGAAGATAGGCAAGCCTGCGCTCAAGCTCCATACCGCGCGGTCGAGGAACGACCAGGTCGCGTTGGATACGAGGATGTATTGCAAGGATAAGGCCCAGGAATTATACGGCTTGGTTTCGAGTTTGCAGGAATCCTTGCTCGGTTTCGCGAAGAAGAACAAGGACGTGATAGTGCCTGGTTTGACTCATACCCAGCACGCGCAGCCGGTGCTTTTGTCCGATCACATTGAGGCATATGTATGGATGCTGGCGAGGGACAAGAGGAAGCTCCATTACGCCTATCACGCGGCGGACTTCATGCCGCTTGGCGCATGCGCGTTGGCCGGGACTTCGCTTAAGATCGACAGGAAATATGTCGCCAAAGAGCTGGGGTTCGCGGCGCTCTGCGAAAACACGATGGACGCGGTGTCTGACAGGGATTTTGTCGTCGAAATGCTTGAGGCCATATCGCTGGTATCGATGCACCTCTCTAGGCTCGCTTCAGACCTCATACTCTGGGCTACGCCTGAGTTCGGGTTCGTCGAGATAGACCAGCAGTTCTGCACCGGCTCGAGCATAATGCCGCAGAAAGTCAACCCGGATTTCCTCGAGTTGGTAAGGGGCATGGCCGGCAGGATATACGGGAACTTATTCTCGGTCCTGACGATGATGAAGGGCCTGCCGCTAACGTATAACAGGGATATGCAGTGGGACAAGCAGCCGCTCTTCGATTCGGTCGAGAAGATATCTAAGGTGTTATCGATATATGCCAAGATGGTGAAAGGCGTAAAAGTAAATAAGGCGAATATCGGCAGGGCGCTTTTGGACGAGTCGCTTTACGCGACAGATTTGGCCGAGTACCTGGTCGCTAAGGGACTGGACTCGAGGCAGGCGCATTCGACGATCGGAAAATTAGTGACGGCGACGCTCGAGAAGAAGGAGAGGATATCGGGTCTCACCCTTAAAGAACTTAAGAAGTTTTCGGATAAGTTCGAAAAGGACGTGTTTAAATTACTGGATCCGAAGGTTTCGGTCGCATCAAGGAAAAAAGGAAGATAATGCACGAATTCAAATATAAGGGCGATGAGCTCTTTTGTGAAGAAGTGGGGATAGGCGGTATAGCGGCCGCCGTAGGGACGCCTTTCTATCTCTACAGCCACAAGACGCTCATAGACCATTACAGGAAACTGCGCGACGCTTTCTCGGAGCTCAATCCGCTCATCTGCTTCTCGATGAAAGCGAACTCGAACCTCGCTGTCGTCATGGCGCTTGTAAAAGCCGGCGCAGGGCTCGATGTCGTATCCGGAGGCGAACTGTACAAAGCCCTGAAAGTCGGATGCGAATCGAAGAAGATCGTCTACGCGAGCGTCGGCAAGACCGAACGCGAGATAGAGGACGCGATCAGGTCGGGCATATTATTCTTTAATATCGAATCTCTGCCTGAATTGGCGCAGATAAACAAGACTGCCAAGAGGCTCGGCAGGACGGTGGACTGCACCCTGCGCGCCAACCCGGATATCGACCCGCATACGCACAAATTCATCACGACGGGGAAAGCCGAGAACAAGTTCGGCCTGGATTTCGCGACCGTCGAGGAGACGTTCCTGAAGGCCCCGAAATACCCGAACGTCCGGCTGCGCGGGATACACATACACATCGGCTCGCAGATAACCGAGGCCGAGCCGTTCCGCAAGGCGATAAACAAGACCGGCACTTTGATCGGGAATATCAGGAGGAAAGGCGCGAGGGTCGACTGGCTTAATATAGGAGGCGGCCTCGGGATAATCTACAACAAGGAAAAGCCGCAGACGGCCGCGCGTTTCGCGAAATCCGTGGTACCGCTTATCCGCAGGATAAACGTCCGGCTCATACTCGAGCCGGGCAGGTTTATAGCCGGCAACAGCGGCATACTGGTCGCGAAAGTTACGTATGTCAAGAAGACCCGCTCGAAGAATTTCATCATATCCGACGCGGCGATGAACGACCTTATCCGCCCGTCGCTCTATGACGCCTATCATGAGATCGTCCCGGTGATAAGGCGGCCTGCGCGCAGGAAGATACTGGCAGATGTTGTAGGCCCCATCTGCGAAAGCGGGGATGTCCTCGCGAGGGACAGGAGGTTGCCCGAGTTCCAGCCCGGCGAATTGATAGCCGTGATGGGGGCGGGCGCTTACGGGTTTACCATGTCCAGCAATTACAACTCGAGGCCGCGCGTCGCCGAGGTAATGGTCTTGCGCGGCAGGTTCTACGTGGTGCGAGAGAGAGAAAAATACGAAGACCTCGTAAAAGGCGAGAATATCCCCAAAGAACTTAAGTGAGCCAAACCTAACCATGAAAAATATAGCATTCGTCAAGATGGTCGCCAGCGGCAACGACTTTGTCGTCATCGATAACCGCAAGGCGGTCATACCCGGCGCGAAACTGTATTCCTTCGCCAGGGAGATCTGCGACAGGAATTACGGCGTCGGAGGCGACGGGCTTATCGCTATCGAGCGCTCGAAAAAGGCCGATTTCAGGATGCGCATAATAAATTCCGACGGCAGCGAGGCCGAGATGTGCGGGAACGGCGCGCGCTGCGCGGCGTTATTCGCTGTTGATAACAAGATAGCGGGAAAGAGGATGGATTTCGAGACCCTCGCCGGATTGATCGAGGCCGAGGTCAAGGGCGCGATAGTAAAACTGAAGATGTCGGATCCCAGCGGCCTGAAACTCGATATCAACCTCGCTTTAAGCGACGGCGGGTATAACGTGAATTTTGTGAACACCGGGGTGCCGCACGCTGTAATCTTTGTGGACCATCTTGAGGGCCATAACGTAAAGACAACAGGCAAGGAAGTCCGTTACCACGACGCTTTTGCGCCGCGAGGCACGAACGTAGATTTTGTTGAAGTCGGTGGAAGAAACGGTCCTATTAAAGTGCGTACATACGAGCGCGGCGTTGAGGGTGAGACGCTCGCCTGCGGGACGGGTGTAACGGCCTCCGCGATCATATCGGCGGCTGTGAAGAATTTCAAGAGCCCGGTCACCTGCCTTACAAAAGGCGGGGACAGTCTTAAAATATATTTCAAGAGGAGCGGTGATGATTTTACCGACGTCTATTTGGAAGGCGGCGCACGGGAAGTATTTTTAGGCAAGTATCTTTACAAATAATTAGGAGGGAGTAAGGATGTTCGAAGGTTCGATAGTCGCGCTTGTGACGCCGTTCAAGAACGGAAAAGTTGACGAAGCAAAATTACGCGAACTGGTAGAGTTCCATATAAAGAACGGGACCTCGGGCATAGTGCCGTGCGGGACGACAGGCGAGTCCGCGACGCTGACGCACGAGGAGCACAACCGCGTGATAGAGGTAGTGATCGAAGCGGCGAAGAAGAGGATCACTATAATCGCGGGAACGGGATCGAATTGCACGGCTGAGGCGATCGAGCTGACGAAGTATGCCGAAAAGGCAGGCGCGGACGCAGCGCTGTTATTGTCGCCTTATTACAACAAGCCGACACAGCGCGGGCTCTATATGCATTACAAGGCAGTCGCGGATTCGGTCAAGATACCGATCATCCCTTACAACATCCAATCGCGCACCGCGGTAAATATCGAGCCGGAGACATTCCAGAAACTCGCGCAGATAAAGAATATAGTGGGTGTGAAGGAATCGAGCGGGAACCTCGAGCAGATCTCGAAGATACGTTACCTCTGCGGGCCTAACTTCGCGATAATCTCAGGAGATGACGCGCTTACGCTGCCTATCCTCGCGATAGGAGGCGTCGGCGTGATATCGGTGGTCGCGAATATAGTCCCGCGCGATGTAGCCGACCTGGTCGCCGCGTTCAAGAAGGGTGATATAAAAAAGGCTCAGGAACTACATTATAAGTTGTTGCCGCTCGTGAAAGCCATGTTCATCGAGACGAACCCGATACCGGTAAAGACGGCTATGGAGCTGATGGGAATGATAGAGCCGGAACTCCGCCTGCCGCTGTGCCATATGTCGGAAGAGAACTTAGCGAAGCTCGCCGAAGCGCTGAAGAAATACGGCTTGTAAAAAAAGGACTGAGATGATAAAAGTCGCTGTTTGCGGTTACGCTGGAAAGATGGGCGCAAGGATCGCCGGACTAGCCCCCAAAGAGAGCGGGATGAGGGTCATCCTCGGGCTTGAGGTGAAGGGACACCCGTCTGTCGGCTCGAAATTCGCTTACGGCGAGGTCTCGGACCGGCTCGATGACATAAAGGCCGCGGACGTACTTATGGATTTTACCGTTCCCGAAGCGACGATGGAACATCTTGCCGCCGCCGTAAAATACAAAAAGGCATTTGTCATCGGCACTACGGGATTTACCGAGGAACAGGTAAAAAAGATCAAGGAAGCGTCGAAGAAAATACCCGTCATCCTCTCGCCTAATATGTCAATGGGCGTAAACCTGCTCTTCCGGCTGGTAAAAGAGGCCGCGGGGAAATTATCTAAGGATTATGGCGTGACAATAATCGAGGCGCACCACATACACAAGAAGGACGCGCCGTCAGGGACCGCGAAGAAACTCGCCCAAATAGTCAAGGAGGCCTCCAAGCGTGAGGTCTCGGACATAAAGTCCATACGCGAGGGCGAGATAGTGGGTGATCACAAGGTGACATTCGAAAGCCCTTATGACATCATTGAGCTTTCGCACAGCGCGAAGACGCGCGATATATTAGCGAAAGGCGCTTTGGCCGCCGCGAAATTCATCGCAGGCAAAAAGCCGGGATTATACGACATGCAGGATGTATTAGGAGACATGAAATGAGCGATTTTGAATTTTCTGAGAGGTTGGCAAAACTTCCCCCGTATCTTTTCGCGGAGATAGACAAGGCGAAGAGGCAGGCGAAGGCAGCAGGAAGGGACATAGTCGACTTGGGCATAGGCGACCCTGACCTCCCGACGCCAAGGCATATAATAAACGCCCTGCACAAAGCCTCACTGGAGCCGGACAATCATCATTACGCGCTGGATTCCGGGATGCCGCAGTTAAGACAGGCGATAGCGAAATGGTATAAGAAGAGGTTTAAGGTCGAACTCGACCCTGATACCGAAGTGCTGCCGCTTATCGGCTCGAAAGAGGGGATAGCGCATATGCCGCTCGCTTTCATAAATCCTGGCGACTACGTGCTTGTGCCGGACCCATGTTATCCGCCTTACAAGAACGGGACGATATTCGCGGGCGGCGTGCCTTACCTTATGCCGCTTTTGGCGGAGAATGATTTCCTGCCTGATCTGGGCAGGATAGATACGGCCGTGTCAAATAAGGCTAAGATGATATTCGTCAACTATCCGAATAACCCGACCGGCGCGGTCGCTGACGAAGAATTCTACAAGAAAGTCCTCGATTTCTCGCACAGGAATAATATCCTCATCTGTTCAGACGCGGCGTATTCGGAGGTCTGTTACGACAAATACCGCCCGATGAGCATTCTCCAGATGGTCGGCGCCAAGGACAGGGCAGTCGAATTCCACTCGCTCTCGAAGACGTACAATATGACGGGCTGGAGGATAGGATGGGCTTGCGGGAACAAGAAAGCTATCCAGGGGCTCGCGAAGGTTAAATCGAACATCGATTCGGGGATATTCCAGGCGGTGCAACTGGCCGGGATCGCCGCGCTCGAAGGCCCGCAGGAACCGGTAGCGAGAGCCAATAAGACATACAAGGAACGCCGCGACGCGCTGGTGAACGGCCTGAATTCCCTGGGTTGGAAAGTTCCCAAGCCGAAGGCGTCGTTCTATGTCTGGGCAAAGAATCTTCCGGGTTATAACTCGTCCTCGCTGGCAAAGGCTTTGCTTGAGAAGGCCGATATCATCGTTACTCCCGGGAACGGGTTCGGCAGGTACGGCGAAGGTTATATAAGGATGGCCCTCACCGTTTCCAAGGACAGGATAAAGACCGCGGTCCAGAGGATAAAGAAATTCCTAAAGTAAGGGCGTTCATCGCGCTTGGCTCTAACCTGGGTGACAGGCGCGGGAATATAGGAAAAGCGATAGAAGAGCTCAGAGATTCAAGAATGGTTGAGGTGGTAAAGGTCTCAAAGCTCTACGAGACCGATCCTGTCGGCGGCCCGCCGCAGGATAATTTCCTCGACGGCGCCGCGGAGATCCTGACCCTTCTTACGCCTCACGAGTTGCTCGCGCTCCTTAAGCTGACGGAAAAGAAGGTAGGAAGGACGCCGTCAAAAGTAAAATGGGGCCCCAGGGAGATCGACCTGGATATTCTCCTGTACGGTGATATCGTAATGAATGAGCCGGACCTTGTGATACCCCACCCTCAGCTTCATTTGAGGCGTTTTATGTTAGAGCCGCTTGCAGAGATAGCTCCTGACGTGGCCTCGAAGTTCAGCCAAAATGAACATGAAAATAATCCGCTCGATAAATAAGCTGAATAAAGAACTCAAACGCGACAGACAGAAAGGACGGTCAGTCGGGTTCGTCCCGACGATGGGCTTTCTCCACGAGGGGCACCTTTCGCTTATCAGGCGCGCCCGCAAAGAGAATAAGACCGTCGTCGTAAGCATCTTCGTGAATCCGGCGCAGTTCGGCCCGAACGAGGACTATGAAGAATATCCCCGGGACCTGCGGAAAGATGCGGCTCTTTGTAAAAAAGAAGGTGTTGATCATATCTTTTATCCGGCGGTGAAGGCGATGTACCCGAAGGGATATTCGACGTATGTGAATGTCGAGGGGCTTACAGAGAACCTCTGCGGGAAGTTCAGGCCTTCGCATTTCCGCGGGGTAGCTACAATCGTCGCAAAGCTCTTTAATATCGTCAGGCCGGATACGGCTTACTTCGGACAGAAGGACGCGCAGCAGGCGATCGTGATAAAGCAGATGGCCGAAGACCTGAATATGGGGATAAGGATAAAAATCATGCCCACGGTCAGGGAAAAGGACGGATTGGCGATGTCATCGCGCAACGCCTACCTTTCTCCCGACGGGAGGAGGGTCTCCCCGACGGTATATCGTGCTTTACAACTGGCGGGGGATTTGATAAAATCAGGCAGTAGGGATGCCGCGAAGATAAAGTCCGAGATAAGGAAGATACTCTCGGTTGCCGCGGACAAGATCGATTACATTTCGATAGTAGACCCGGAAAGCCTGAAAGAAGTAAAAAAGATAAAAGGGAAAGTCCTGGTCGCTGTGGCGGTCCGGATAGGCGGAACGCGGCTGATAGACAACATAGAGGTCAAAGCATAAATGTTAAGGACGATGTTGAAGTCGAAGATTCACGGCGCGACTGTGACCGAAGCGAATCTCAAATACACCGGTTCCATCACGATAGACGGCAAGTTGCTTAAGGCAGCGGATATGCTCCCCGGCGAGCGCGTCCAGATAGTAAACCTGAACAACGGTTCCCGGGTCGAAACTTACACCCTTGCCGGAAAAACCGGAAGCGGCACGATCTGCATGAACGGGGCTGCCGCGCGCTGGGCGCACAAGGGAGATACCGTCATAATAATATCGTATTGCCAGGCGGATGAATCGGAAGTCCGCAAGATCAAACCCAGGATAGTATTCGTCGACGCCAAGAACAGGATAAAGAAAGCCTAAAGTGATCGAAAACCCTTCTAACCCAGAAGCTACCTACAACGAACAGCTAAAAGAAAAGATCCTCCAGCTAAAGAAACTGCGCAACGCCGTCATAATCGCGCATAATTACCAGCGCGACGAGGTCCAGGATCTGGCCGATATCACGGGAGATTCGTTGGCGCTCAGCCAGGCAGCGGTCAGGACAGACGCCAAGGTCATAGTCTTCTGCGGCGTCACGTTCATGGCCGAGACCGCCGCGATACTCAATCCCGACAAGACAGTGCTCCTGCCGGTCATCGAGGCGGGATGCCCGATGGCCGATATGATAACGGCCGAGAAGGTCCGCGCCCTGAAGGCGCAATATCCTGACGCGGCTGTCGTCTGCTACGTAAATTCCTCGGCGAGGGTAAAGGCCGAGAGCGATATCTGCTGCACCTCCTCGAACGCGATAGAGATAGTCAAATCCCTTAAAGAGTTTAAACGCGTGATATTCATCCCGGACAGGAACCTGGGTCAATACGTGCAAAGCCAGGTCCCGGACAAAGAGATAATCCTTTGGAAGGGATTCTGCCCGACGCATATAAGGGTCCAGGAAGAAGATATATTGGAAGTGAGGAAGAATTATCCTGATGCGGAATTCATAGCCCACCCGGAATGCGAACCCGATGTCCTGGCCCTGGCCGACCACATATGCTCGACCGGCGGAATGTTCAAATACATAAAAGGGTCCAAGTCGAAGAGGTTTATCATAGGCACCGAGTCGGGGATGCTCTACCGGTTGAAGAAGGAGAACCCGGGCAAAGAGTTCTTCCTCGCGACCTCGCACCTTATCTGCCCGAGCATGAAACTCACCACGCTCGGCTGGCTCGCGCATTCCCTGGAGAATATGGTCTATAAAGTCGAGGTGCCGGAGGATGTCAAGGCGAAGGCGAAGCAGTCGCTTGACAGGATGCTTGAGGTATCCGGC